>JAICRQ010000314.1 GCA_025966435.1 Anaerolineales bacterium
CACTGTTATCGGTCAGGCAAATCGTGCCAGATGGACAAACAATTCATGATGAAGATAAAGCAGTGAGTGCTGATGAGTAACTCATAAAGAGGATGAAAACGAACTATTTATCCAGATGAATTTAAAGGAATGATGATGTCTACACCAACGCTGCCTATGGTGTATCGGACGTGACAATGCAGATCGACATGCAGGCCGGTGTTGGCCAGATCAACCCGGAAGTAGAAGACTAGAAGACTGCCTCGCACGAATACCTCCAGATTTGGATACACATCCATATTGGGCAGAAAAGGTAAAAGAAAATGAAAAACTTTCTCATGAACAGAAAATTGCTGGTCTTCTTCAAGACCATGATACTTACGCTCGTAATACTGCTCTCGACTGTCGGATTTGCCGCGGCTCAGCAAAACCGGGCCGCGTCGGTTAGGCAAGTTTCCGCTGCTCCATCGGAAGCATCTGGCCCAACTGATTCTGCTGAACTAGAAGCCTTCCTGGATGAACTGCTAGCCAAGGAGATGCGAGAGTACCACATCGCTGGAGCAGCCATCTCTGTCGTCAAAGACGGCAAGTTATTTTTTGCCAAAGGCTACGGCTATGCCGATATAGAGAAAGGAATTCCCGTCGATCCAGAACAGACCATCTTTCGGATTGGTTCCGTCGGCAAGACCTTTACCTGGACGGCCGTGATGCAGCTTGTTGAGCAGGGCAAGCTGGACCTGGACGCGGATATCAACACCTATCTCGATTTTCGCATCCCAGATACTTATCCACAGCCGGTCACCCTGAAACACTTGATGACGCATACATCCGGGTTCGAAGACCGGTGGCTCGAGAGCCTGGCGTCGGATTCCAGTGGGCAGATCCCTGCGCGCGAGTGGTTGATCTCTAATACGCCAGGACGGGTGCGTCCGCCCGGCGAAGCCGCGGGGTACTCGAACTACAATGCCATGTTGGCTGGGTACATCGTGTCGCGAGTATCGGGCCAGCCCTACGACCGGTACATCCAGGAACATATCTTTGATCCACTAGGCATGGTGCACTCAACGGTCCAGTCACCCATACCGGCAGACCTACAGCCACTTGCCTCCGTGGGATACACGTATGTCAACGGAGCCTTCCAGCCCTTTCCCTATTACATCGCTCAGCCGGCGAGCCTGCCGTCCGGTATGCACCAGGCCAGCGTCACCGACATGGCGCGTTTCATGATCGCTCATCTTGAGAATGGCCGCTACAGCGATGAAAACGTCCCCGAGGCGCGCCTGCTGGAAGAAAGCACTGCACAGCAAATGCAAAGTACCCTTTATACTCCCGATTCGCGACTCCAGGGCATGGCTTACGGTTTTGCCGATATGAGCGACAACGGACAGAGAACGCTTGGGCATCAGGGATATGGGCCACCGATGAGTAGTCAGCTGCTGCTTTTGCCCGACCAGCACCTAGGTGTATTTGTGGTTTACAACAGCCTGGGTGCCAGGGATGGCGGACTGACCACTCAGCATTATGGGTTCCAGAGAGCGTTTTTCGACCATTATTATCCTGCCTCTGCAGCCGCTCCGGTCCAACCGCTGGCAGACTCCATGGAACGAACTGGTCGGTTCGTGGGCCTTTATAGAAACGCCAATAGTCATACCACTACCCCTGAAAAAGTAATGGGGCTTTTAGGTATCGACACACTGGAAATCAGCACCCACGGTGACGGTACACTGCTCCTCTCCATGGGAGGGCCCGAGTTCCGATTTGTAGAAGTGGAGCCGCTCTACTTCCGCCAAGTAGACGGTCCATTCGCCATGGTTTTTCGTGAGGACGACAGCGGTCGTATCACCTACCTGTTTACCGACCTCATGCCCCAGTATGCAGCTGTAAAGCTGGCCTGGTACGAAACGCCAGGTTTCAACATGGCATTGGCCCTGGGTTGCGTCCTGGTCTTCCTGTCCATGGTCCCCGTCGCCGTGATCCGTTTCATTCGGAACCGCCGCCTCGGTGGTGACGGGAGAGCCGCCTCTCGCGGCCCCCGCACAGCTGGCTGGATCATCGTGGGAATCTGCTTTCTTAACCTGCTGTTCCTCCTCGGCGTGGCGCTTAAGTTTCCTCCAGTCCAACCATCGGAACTGCATAGCCTGTCATCGATTACCAAGATCACGTTGGGCCTGGGTGTTTTGTCGGCAACGCTGACGATCGGCGCGCTGGTCTACACGGTACTGGCCTGGAAGAATAGCTACTGGAGCATTACCGGCCGCGCCTATTACACACTGGTGACAACCGCAGCGGTCGCTTTTGTCTGGTTCTTGAACTACTGGAACTGGTTAGGCTGGCGGTACTAATTGGCAAATGTCTCAAGGCTGGCAGGGATGTCACCCGTCCCCGCCAGCAAATCATAAAGAGGAAATATTTCATGTCAACGCAAGAAGCAACCTCAATGAATAACCTGCAAACGCCCGCAATAAACAGCAAGATAGATCAGTACACACTTGGGCAAGTCCTTGGGATCTGGTTGGTCGCCGGCGCTCCGATGTGGCTGCTGAGCTGGGTGGCTTACCCGGCGCTGAGCGCCGGTCTCTCTGCGATAGACGCCAGTCTGCTGCGCATGAAGTTATTGACGGTCGGGCTAATTTGGCAGTTCGTGCTGGCGATGATCATCCTTTATCGCGAAGAGGGGAACGTCCGGCTGAGTACGATCAGCCGTCGTTTTTGGCTGAATCATCCGGTTTCAGCAAGAACTGGAGAGACAAAGAAAGCCCTGTGGTGGTGGGTCATCCCATTGATCGTGCTGTATGCCTTCCTGGAAATAGGCCTGCGGTCTTCGCTTATAGATGTCTGGCTTAAGCTGTTCCCCTTTTTCGCCGATCCCGGGGGAAGTAATTTCGAAGCAGTTTTCGCCCCGGAGATACGCGCACAATGGATTGGAAACTGGGGTTTTCTGGGGTTATTCCTTACATCGGCGGTTTTCAATACATTTCTGGGCGAGGAATTCATGTTTCGTGGAATTTTGTTGCCAAAAATGGAAGGTGTATTTGGAAAGTGGGACTGGGTGGCAAACGGCATGCTTTTCTGCTTGTATCATCTTCATCAACCCTGGGGCATCCTGGCAACAATGCCCGGAGACCTGATGTTTGCGTACTCCGGTAAGCGATTTGGTAGCAACTGGTTCCCGATTATTTTGCATTCTGGGCAGACTGTTTTCCTCTTGTTTCTGATTCTGGGACTCGTTCTCGGCCTGGCGTGAGTCTCTATCAAGGAACAGATATGTCGCATCCATAAACCTGAATTCGCAAAGTAGATTTGAGATTAAAGTCGATGGTCAACTGGATGACTCTTGGCTGGGCTGGCCGGCCAATCGTTTGCACAGCAACTGGATGGCGATCTTCATACACGGTGTGGAATCGATCCCGACTCTGTATATGGTCTTGACTGTCATCCTGGGGTTGGCCGGTTAGTGCGACTGGTGACCAAGAATTTGCACAGCTCATCGAGGATTGGGCATCGACCAACGTATGTAGGATTGCATCGATTTAGTTCGAAAGGAGAAAACATGAATACATCAATTATGGAAAACAGCTCACGAGCAAATGTTGCCGCTGAGATGGGAGAACAGTATTCCCTCGCCAAGATCCTGGGCATCTGGGCGCTGGCCGCCCTCCCGATGGGGATCCTGAGCTGGATTGTATTCCCGGCTGTGTCGCCTGATTACGTCACGGATCCGCTTGGAGCAGGTGTCACCCGGGTTGGGCTGATCCTCATCGGTTTGATCTGGTTGTTTGTCCTCTCCATGATCATTATCCGGCAGGAAGAGGGGGATCTACGGTGGGCGACGGTCAAGCGCAGGCTGCGCCTCAACACGCCGCGCGATCCAAAAACCGGTGAACCTCGCCGCAGGCTGTGGCTGTGGGTCATTCCATTTTTGATTGCCATCACCGTGTGGGAGCTTGTCTTGACATCATACCTCGATGACCTATGGGTATCGATATTCCCCTTTTTCGCCGAGCCTCCGGGCTATAGCCTTGGCGCGATCTTGGAATCGCAAGAAATACTGGATCACCTGGTGGGTGCCTGGTGGTTCTTGGCATTGTTTGTGGTAAATGCCATATTCAATACTGTCCTCGGGGAAGAGTTTCTATTCCGAGGCGTATTGCAGCCCAAGATGGGAGGTGTGTTTGGCCGGTGGAACTGGCTAGCAAACGGCGTGCTGCATGGCCTCTACCATGTTCACCAGCCCTGGGGCATTCCAGGGTCTGTCATCAGCTGTGCCTTCCTGTACGCATTTCCGAGCTGGCGCTTCCGCAGTACCTGGATGGGCATCATCGTCCACTCTGCTCAAAGTGTGTTCTTTTCCTTTTTGATCCTAGGGATCGTGCTGGGTTTGGCATAGACGCTGTGAATGAAAAATGCTTGGTTCGCTGCGCTGCGTCATTCAGTGCAAAGCAAGCTTAATATCACGTTCATGAAGGGCTACGATCATAACGATGGGTGAAGGAATGATATTCTTAACTCGGCTGCAGACGAGAACAAAAACAACTTGATGATCAAATCATCAAGTTGTCTAGACTTGCGGTCCCGACGGGATTCGAACCCGCGATCTCGGCCTTGACAGGGCCGCATGTTAGGCCGCTACACCACGGGACCATTTAC
>JAICRQ010000155.1 GCA_025966435.1 Anaerolineales bacterium
AGGCTGGGAATTTCATCCTGCAGCTGCTCCCACTCCCGCAGTTGGCGGGCGCCTTCGATGATGATATTCTCCAGATCGAGCCGGACGTTGATTCGATCCTCGGGCGGGAGCATATCCCCTTCGAAGCGGAAGAAGCCCTCCACCCAGGTGAAAAGCCGCCGGATGATCTCTGTAAAATAGCTTTGCAGGTTCATCAGGATCTCTTCCTGAGAAAGATAGCCTGCATTGATCAGGAGCAATCCCAGCTCTTTATCGGAGATCCTACCTGTACGTTCAACGATGGCGCGATATTGGTTAGCAGTCAACTTATTCGCTTTATGCAACACCATCGCGAGGCTTCCATCGTCCTGACCTACGCGCGCATAGGCCAACTTACCCTCGCGGAACGAAATATAAGCTTGCTCGCTAGGACCATCCACCACGAGCGTACCGGTCTTCTGCGCCAGGTTGACCAGATTAAGTAGTTGTGTAATTGTAAAATCCCGGAGATTGCCGCGCAAAGCCATAGGGTTACCTCAATAAAATCCCCCGCATGGGAGATTGAAAAAGATTATACATGCAAAGGAATATATGCGCAAACTACGCCCTTTCATTTGAAAAGTATCTGCAAGGGGATTCTTTTAGCACTGCAATGATACACTTACGAAAATTTATACTGGAGCTTTAATGCGGAAATCGATTATTACACTGTTTCTCAACTGTAGCCTGTTGATTGGCACATCGGCATTTTCCTCCCATCATTCGAGCGTGATCAGCGAAGCAATCCAATGGACAAAGAATGAAATCGTCCTCAACTTTCCTGAATCGGCTAGGTTCCAAGCCGCGTTCACCAGCGATGCTGACATCACATCCATTGTGTTGGAATATGGAAACGAACAGCAGACATGCGGCGAAGTGATCGCTAAAGCATTCCCACAGTTCGTGCCAGGCAAAACGGCCGAGGCTGAATGGACGTGGGAGATGCGCCAGAGCGGGTCGTTGCCACCCGGGGCGCAGCTCTGGTGGCGCTGGCGTGTGACCGACGCAAACGGACAGGAAACGGTAACGGAGACAAAAACCGCTACCTGGCTGGACGACGTCCACAACTGGCAAACGATGAATCAGGGTGAATCGGAGAGTGTGCGGCTTCATTGGTATGAAGGAAATCAGTCATTTGCCGCAGACTTAGCCAACGCCGCCGAGGAGGGTCTACGGTTTAATGAAACGCAGTCAGGTCTCAAGGCAGAGGCGCCGATTGATATTTATATCTTCGCCAGCACCGATGATCTAAAGGATGCCATCCTGTATGAACCCTCCTGGACCGGCGGGCAGGCATTCCCAGATCAGAACATCGTTATTCTTGGCATCTCGCCTTCTGATATGGATTGGGGACGAGATGCGATTGTCCATGAGCTGACTCACGTCCTGGTCGGTCATCTGACGTTTTCCTGTCTCGGCGATGTGCCTACGTGGCTGAATGAAGGTCTCGCCGTATACAGTGAAGGCGGGCTCGACCCCGCATCGGAGCGCCAGCTCGAGGATGCCATCCGCGATGACACCCTGCTTACGGTGCGCTCGCTCAGCAGCGGGTTTTCAGAGGTGGCAGATAAAGCCTATCTTTCCTACAGCCAGTCCTATAGCATCACAAAGTTTCTTGTGGAAACATATGGACAGGAAAAGGTGACGAGTCTGCTCCTGTCACTCAGAGAGGGAACGACGATCGATGAAGCCCTGATGCAGACATATGGCTTCAATGTTGAGGGTTTGGAAGCAGCATGGAGAGTGGCAATCGGCGCGCAGCCTCTGTCGAATTCCGCGCAACCGACCTCTCAGCCTACCCCAACCTTTGTACCTACAATCGTCCCTGTCGGAGGGCAGGTAACTTCCGCTCTACAAGTCACCTCGACACCGGTTCCAACATCTTCCTTTGGTGGAGAGCCAACGCAGACTCAGACACCGGTACGGACAGGTCCACCTCTGGCGCTGACCATGATCCTGCTGGGGATGTGCTGCGCCTTTTTGATCCTGATTGGAGTGGTCGTGCTCGGATTTGTCGTCCGGCGTCAAAACCGCCAGGGAGGGGATCATGTTCAGTAAATCTCTCCTTAGGCAACGTACAACCCGGAATATTCTTTTCATTTTGATGTTTGCACTAACTTTCAGCACAACTGCACCCAACACAGCAACAGCCTTGCAGATAGATGTCCCCCTTGATCAGGCTCTGGTCCTGGCGGGAGGGGAGTCTACTAATCCGCGCTCCTTCGACCCCGCGACAACCGTCAGCGGCGGCGATAAACGCGTCTTCAGCGGATTGGTATCCTTTGACCCCAAACTAAATCTGACACCAGATTTGGCAGAACGCTGGGACGTCAGCGCCGATGGCACGGTCTATACATTCTATTTGCGACAAAATGCAAAATTCCATAATGAGCGCCCGGTGACAGCGCAGGACGTCGTTTACTCATGGGAACGTGCCGCCAATCCCGCGCTTGCATCGGATACCGTGCTGACATATCTTGGCGATATCGTTGGTGTCCGGGCGATGAACGAAGGGGAAGCCGATCATATCGATGGGCTTATGGTCATTGATGATCATACTCTGCAGGTCACGATCGACGCTCCCAAACCCTATTTCCTGCTAAAGCTTACCTATGCAACTGCTTTTGTCCTGGACAAAGCCAATGTGGAAAGCAGTGAGGAATGGTTTCGCACGCCGAATGGTACCGGTCCATATAAGCTCGTGAAGTGGACACGCTTCGAACGTAAAGTATATGAAGCGAACAAAGACTTTTATCTGGGCGCTCCCAGCATTCCCTATATCGTCGTGAAACTGTATGCCGGGGATAGTCAACGGTTGTATGAATCCGGCGAGGTGGATATCACGGGGGTTTACTCTGTGGAACGATTTACTGACCCGACAGAACCACTGCATAGCGAGCTTCTGACCGGGGTCAACTTGTGCACTGGCTATGTTGTTTTCGATACTACCCATCCGCCGTTCGACGACGTAAACGTCCGCAAAGCGTTTAGCATGGCATTCAATAGACAAAAATACATCGACGTGGTCCTTGATGGGCACGCGCTCCCCGCTTATGGAATATATCCGCCGGGTTTGCCGGGCTTCAATTCCACGCTTATGGGATTAGCGTACGATCCAGAAGAGGCGCGTCAGTTGCTCGCACAATCCAAGTATGGCGGACTGGATGGCTTGCCGCCGATCGTGTTCAGCAACATTGGCATCGGCAGCTACATCAGCGCGGACGTAGCGGCGATGGCTGAGATGTGGGAACAAAACCTCGGCGTGACGATCACCGTGGAAAACCTTGAGCCGAATTACTATTACGATCAAATCTACGCCGGCAATCACGGCCAGTTGTTCAGCGGTGGCTGGTGTGCGGACTATCCCGACCCTGAAAATTTTGCCGATGTGCTCTTCCACAGCGGCTCCTCGCAAAACAATGGGGGATACTTGAATGCACAGTTTGATACATTGCTCGAGGCGGCGCGAGTGGAACAGGATGTGACGAAACGCATTGACATGTACCAGCAAGCCGAACAGATTCTTGTGGATGACGCGGCTGCCCTGTTCACCACCTATTCACTTTCCTATCAATTGGTCAAGCCATACGTGAAGGGATATGCCTTTACGCCGATTGATATTCCGATTGAACGGTATATGTGGCTGGAAGGGAAATGACACCCCCTCCGCCCTGCGGGGTGGGGGTCAAGGTCTCGCTTCCACTGCAAATTCAACCCGCTCGATTTCTCCTCCAAGAGAGGAAACCATAAATTCAAAGGGAAGACTCCCCCCTGGCGATAGACCTGCATTTGACTCCCATCTGCGGACGCCAACCACCCATCCCACCTCATCGTAAGCAGTCCCCGTGACCCACACCTGGCCCGCCGGCCGTGCATTCGCGGGCAGCCGCACCTGCCCATTGACGCGCGCACTGCGCCCATCCGCGTTGATCTGTACCAGCGTGTTGTTAACCGTCGCAGGCAAATAACGTTCATCGTTTGGAAGCAACCGGATTGCCGTTAAAACCTGCACCTGTGGTTTTGCATCCACAGGAATCTCTGGAGGGAAAAACACCGTTAGAGGTAACGAAGTATTCGGCGGCAGAATATTTAATGGAAGCAGTGCAGTTTGGCCCGCAAGCACCACATTATTTGCGTCAACCAACGTCACCTGCGCACTGACATTTTCCATAAAGTCTGGAAAATCATTGTGGGCAAGTACAAAGCACCACATGCCCTGATCGGCAGTCGGGTAACATTCGATTTGCCGAATCACAAACGCAGCAGGGGTTGGCGTCGGCTCACCAGAGGGATTCTCCGGGTTGCTGGGAATATTGATCACTTGTCCCACGGACATAGCATTGGGTGAGATTTCCGGGTTTGCAGCCTGCAAGTCATCCATGGACACACCGAATTGGAGGGCAATGCTGCTGATCGTATCCCCTTGCTGGATAGTATATGCAAAAGGCGTCTGGCTGGGCAGAGGCGTCTCTGCGGCGACCACACCTTCGGGAGTCTGAGACGTTTCCGGCGGCGAAATTGGGCTGCTCGTCGCAGTGAGATAAGGGATCAGGGTTGCGGGTAGAGAGGGAGAATTGACGTTTGGTGAGGTGCACGAAGTTAGCAGAACGAGGAAAGTGGAAATAAGGAGACAGGCACCAAGAAGCGAGTGTTTCATGAGAAGATTATAATTGCATCAAAATATCAACTAGAGGAGTCCGAGATGGAGTATCGTCATTTAGGGAAAGCGGGTATCCGGGTCAGCGAATTATCGTTCGGTTCATGGGTTACATTTCATACGCAGGCAGACGTGAACGCTGCCAAGGAGATGATGTCTGCAGCCTATGAGGCGGGAGTGAATTTTTTCGACAACGCAGAATCGTATGCGGGTGGGCAGTCTGAATCCGTCATGGGAGACGCTCTCAAGCAGTTGGGCTGGCGACGTGGCAGTTATCTGGTCTCAACGAAGCTCTATTGGGGCTTGCATAATAATGTGAATGAGAAGAACACGCTCAACCGCAAACGGCTGATCGAGGGTATCAACGGCTCGCTGGAACGCCTGCAGCTCGATTATGTTGACCTGCTCTTTTGTCACCGCCCCGATAAAACCACCCCTATCGAAGAAACTGTTTGGGCGATGCATAATATCATTGAATGGGGCAAGGCGATGTACTGGGGGACGTCAGAATGGGCTGCCGCGGAGATCGTCGCCGCGATCGAAATTGCTGAGCGCCATCACCTGCACAAACCTGTGATGGAACAACCGGTTTACAATTTATTCGAACGCCACCGGTTTACGAGGGAATATGAGCGAGTTTACAGGGAATATGGCTACGGCACCACCATCTGGAGTCCGCTGGCATCTGGTTTACTTACAGGCAAATACAGCAAAGGTATCCCCCCGGGAAGCCGCGGCGCCTTAGAAGGCTACGACTGGCTGCGGGATAGCCTCACAGATAAGGAAAAACTTGCAAAGGTACGGGCGCTCGAGTCCATTGCCCAGGAGTTGAATTGCACGCTTTCACAATTAGCCCTCGCCTGGTGTTTGAAGAACCCGTGCGTGAGTACGGTCATCACAGGCGCCAGCCGTGTGGAGCAGGTGCATGAGAACATGAAAGCGAGTGAGGTTGCACCAAAACTTACACACGAAATCATGGAGCGAATCGATACCATCTTTATTGGAAGTGAGGAAGAAGAGGACGACGATTAAAAAGTTTATTGTACAGGTTGACTGTCCAGCACGCAGAGTGCTGGACAGCTTTATTAAGGCATGTCGAACGGTCTGTAAAAACTACATATTCGCAGCAAATCTGTAACATTATTTCCCCCCTTCTCAGACCGCATTAATCTCTTCATGTAAAATAAACAGGCAGTAATTTGCAATTCTTCTGCAACAGTTGACATTGGAGGTAACTGTGCGCATCAATAAATTCGTCATCGGCGGCATCCTCATTCTGGGAGCAGTTGTTTTTTTGATTTGGACGGCAACCGTAGCAAGCGCCGAATATTTTCTAACTGTGGATGAGCTTCACGCAAAAGGCTCTGAGGTAGTGGATAAGAACCTGCGCGTGTCCGGCGCGGTGATCGGTGATTCGATCCAGTATGATCCCCAGAGCCTGACTCTGAGCTTTGAAGTCGCTCACGTTCCTGCCGACAACCTGGCAATCGAAAGCGAAGGCGGGCTTGCGGAAGTCTTGCACCAGGCAATTCTCGACCCCTCGCGCGCCCGGATCAAAGTTGTCTATGTGGGTCCGAAACCTGACCTGCTGCGTAACGAAGCCCAGGCAATCGTAACCGGGCATATGGCAGCAGATGGTGTCTTCTATGCGGAGGAGCTGTTGCTCAAATGTCCCACTCGTTATGAAGAAGCCGTGCCCGAGCAGGCCGGATAGCAAGTACAAGAACCTAAAGGTCTTCGTGACCTTTAGGTTCTTTAATGAAAGGCAATGAAACCAGCCTTGAGAAGATTTAATCGAAGGGAATTTGAATGATCGCTGATTTTGGCTCCGGGGTATTATTTATCACGTTTCTCGTAACACTTTACAGCGTCTCCGCTGCGATCTATGGCGAGCGCAAACAGATTCCTGCCATGGTGGAAAGCGCGCGCCGCGCCATGCTGCTCACCTGGCCCCTGCTCACACTGGCTTCTGCCATCCTCATCTATTTACTGGTTAACGATCATTACGAAGTCCAGTTTGTGTATGAAGTGACCAGCCGTTCCATGCCCATGTATCTCAAGCTCACAGCATGGTGGGGTGGGCAGGCTGGCTCACTGCTCTTCTGGTCTTGGTTGATGGCGGCATTCGCCTCGCTGGTTACCCTCCGCAAATGGGACCGCGACCGCGAGTTCCTGCCGTGGGTGATCGTCGTGGCTTGCATCACGCTGGCGTTCTTTATCGGGATGAACCTCTTCTTCGAGAACCCGTTCAAGCAGTTCTATCAAACATTCGATGGCATCGCCGCATATACCATCAAGCCAGCGGATAGTGTCCTCTTTCGGCCCGAAGAGGGAAATGGCTTGAACCCGCTTCTGCGCCACCCGGGCATGATCATTCACCCCCCGATGCTGTACCTTGGCTTCGTCTCCTTCGTCATTCCCTACGCGTTCGCGATCGCGGCGCTGATCACAAACCGCACCGACGACCGCTGGATTCGCATCACCCGCCGCTGGACGCTATGGGCATGGTTCTTCCTCTCCTTTGGTCTCGTGCTCGGCGGACGCTGGGCGTACGACGTGCTCGGCTGGGGTGGCTATTGGGGCTGGGATCCTGTGGAGATCGCGGCATTTATGCCGTGGCTGACGGGCACCGCGTTTTTGCATTCTGCGATGATTCAGGAAAAGCGCGGCATGTTGAAACACTGGAACATGCTCCTGATCATCCTGACGTATGCCCTTGTCATCTTCGGCACCTTCCTGACGCGTTCCGGTGTCCTATCCTCCGTGCACTCGTTCGCACAAAGCGCGATCGGACCGTTGTTTTTCGGGTTCATTGCATTTACGCTGGTAGCATCCGTCGCCTTGATCATCCATCGCTGGAGCAGTTTAAGGTCTGAAACCGAGATGACCTCCGTGCTCTCGCGCGAGGCTCTATTCCTGTTGAACAATCTGTTGTTCATGAGTATCCTGGTGGTCTGTTTCTGGGGCGTGATCTTCCCCCTGATCTCGGAACTCTTCTCCGGTCAGAAAGTGACCGTGGGCCCTCCATTCTATGAACGAGCCACATCTCCCCTCTTCGGCGCTCTGAT
>JAICRQ010000542.1 GCA_025966435.1 Anaerolineales bacterium
CTGTGGCCCGTGCCTTATGGCTTCCACGACCAAATCTCAAGACGGCTGCCGCAGCATGGATCCACGCAGGTGGTGCACATCATACCAGTTTCAGTTATTCTATCACCGCTGAACACTTGCAAGACTTTGCAGAGATGGCCGGCATTGAATTCTTGTTAATCAATGAAAATACAGAACTGATGGAGTTTAAGAATGAACTGCGCTGGAATGATATGTATTATCACCTGGCGAAAGGATTGTAAAGGACCAGCTGACTTCGATCCAGTCACCTTCACAAAAGTCATTACACAGAACATTAGTATTTTCTCCTTTGTGCTGACTGCCAACTGGTCACTAGGCTATGGACCTCACCTGGTGTTTCACATTTAATGGCTTGTTCAGTAAGTAAAGCTGCCTGGCGCGTGTCCCATGTACGGATGATTGACTTCGCTTGCGGTATCAATGTCGGACTCATACTGAATTCGTCAAGCCCCAGACCCAACAGGATCGGGATTGCCATCGGCTCTGCTGACATTTCCCCACACATCCCCACCCAAATTCCAGCCGCGTGACCCTGGTCGATGACGTGCTTGATGAGTCTAAGAACGGCTGGCTGCATGGCAGACACCAGATGCGAGACCTTCGCATTTGTTCGATCCGCTGCCAGGGTATATTGCGTCAGATCATTTGTACCGATAGAAAAAAAGTCCACGGTCTTCGCCAATTAATCGGCGCAAAGCGCTGCGGAGGGAACTTCAATCATGATCCCGATCTTGGGGTCTCGGTTGAAATCGGTTCCTTCCTTTTCCAGCTCTGCTCGGCATTCGTCCAAAACCTTGCGAGCTTCGCGAACCTCATGGATTGAGGCAATCATGGGGAACATGATAAACAGGTTTGCACGGCTACCGTCAAAGGTTGGGCGCAAACTTTGCACTCATGGCACTGCCGCCTGTCATCATTTTGCCGATCAGCTACTTCGTTTTCGAGGAAAAGGTTGGCTGGCAAGCCATTGTTGGAACGCTGCTCGCTATAATTGGGGTAGCAATCTTATTTCTGGCATAAATGAACTCGATTGAAGCAACGGCAAGGTTTGGCGGCGCTGGGATGCTCGCGTTATTCACAAAAAGCCACACACTTTCTATAGACGTAGCCATGTGAAAGGAAAAAAGGCGGCTAAAGACTTAATTCTCGCGCGTTTCAACAATCCTTTTTAGGCTTGGTAATAGCACACAGGACCAAGGCTGGCTGATAGATGCTAACCATGCAAGAATGGGTAGCACTGCTCAGAAAAACATTATGCATCCACCATCCATACATAAAGACTTTTTGGTCCATGTACCCCCAAAGTGACGGTCAGTTCTATATCTGCAGTGCGGCTGGGTCCGGTGATGAAAACGAGGTAGTGATGATCTTTTGCCTCGACAAAAACCTGATGCATATCTGCACGCAGCATGTCCGGATGGACGATGGCGAGATGAATTCGCGGCAGAAGTGAAACAGCGCGCGGCTTCTCAGCGGAAGAATGCAGGACAAGCGTTCCTGTTTCAGGAAGGAGGAAATCTGCTTCTGTGATCCCGAGATCGCAGAGCGCCATTTCATGTTTGCTGGCATTGGGCGAAACCAGATCCACGCCAAGAGAATTAAGGATTTCAGTGATCCCCAGCTGTTTGAGGTGAGGGGTTTCCCACACGGTCGCTTTGTGGATATTTTGTTCTTGAGCAAGGGCTTTCAATGTGTCATCAATTTCAGAGGGTGATAGTTTTTTTCCAACACCGGAAAGCTTCTTAATCTCGTTCAGGAAGGCTTCAATCTCCAACTCTGCTGCTTCCGCTTGGCGCGGTTCATAAATAGCGGGGCGTGCGGGAAGCGAAGCCTGAGTGGTGCGCCCTAACGAGCGGCGGATGTTTTCAATCATGGAATTGGTCATAGGGCATTGTCCTTCCGATTGGGGTGCCACACATTCTTCCACCACGATCGAAAACCAGCGGTGAACGATGGCAAAGGGCGGGCCTCGGTCCAGCGGCTGAGGGGATAGGGAGCGCTCAGAATCCAACGGCCGCGCTTGAAGATCGACATTATGGATGGCAGGAGGCGCGTGCCCAAACGATACAACCGGCTTTTTGCAAGGATCAGAGAGGTAAGGCTCGCAGTTACACGAATCGGCGCAGGCAAAGTTGGCTTTTCAAATTCATCGCCTTGCGCTACGCGTCGACGGAGATGACGTAGGATCGTTGGGATAGGGATTTTCACAGGACAAACATCCGCGCAGGCTCCGCACAGAGTAGACGCATAAGGAAGCTCACGTGCTGCCTGCGTGCCAAGTATTTGAGGTGTAAGGATGGCGCCAATCGGACCGGAAATAAACCAGCCATACGCAAACCCACCGACATTCTTGTACACTGGGCAGACATTAGCACACGCGCCGCAACGGATGCATTTGAATACTTCCCGCCCTACAGGGTCTTGGAGAACCTTC
The DNA here is from genome assembly GCA_025966435.1 of Anaerolineales bacterium. Taxonomy (GTDB): domain Bacteria; phylum Chloroflexota; class Anaerolineae; order Anaerolineales; family Villigracilaceae; genus Defluviilinea. Next base: position 2,456 of record JAICRQ010000542.1, read on the forward strand.
GAGCGACCATTGTCAAGCAACACCAGATGAAACTCTTTGGGGCCAAATTCGCCCTCTGCGCGATGCGGACCGGTGATGAACTGCGTGTACGTGGAAAGCTTCTGCCCGGTTGCCGAGCGTGCCAGCAACTTAAGGAACACTGTCAGCGACTCCCAATCAGGAATTACTTTATCAATGCCGACCACAGCGACATGGACATTGGGGATCGTAGTGCACATGCGCCCATTGCCCTCGTTGGTCACTAACACAAGAGTGCCGGTCTCCGCTATCAGGAAGTTTCCGCCCGAGATACCCATCTCCGCCTGCAGAAACTTC
>JAICRQ010000599.1 GCA_025966435.1 Anaerolineales bacterium
CCAATGATCAGGAGTTTGAACGCTTCTCGATCAGCTCCGAAGTGGACGAACGTACCCTGCGGGAAATTTATCTGGAGCCGTTCCGCATTGCCATTCGGAACTCGAATCCGTGGGCGATCATGTCGGCGTATAACCGCGTCAATGGAGTCTACGCGGCGGAAAACAACCATACGCTGCTCGAGATTCTCAAGGGCGAATGGAAGTATGAAGGTATCGTTATGTCAGACTGGTTCGGCACCTACGACCGGGACGTACCCAACAGCGGACTCGATCTCGAAATGCCCGGCACGGCGCGCTGGATGTCGGAAGAGCACGTCAAGCGCGCGCTCGACGACGGTCCATTGACGGAAGAGATGCTCGATGACAAAGTGTCGCGTTTGCTCGGTGTTCTCGAAAAAGCTGCGCTCTTCGCCAACCCTGAACTACAGCCAGAACGGGCGGAGGACAAACCTCAGCACCGCAGGATTATTCGGGAGGCGGCACGCGAAGCGATTGTCCTGCTTAAGAATGATGGCATCCTGCCTCTCAAGAAAGTTAAATCGATCGCGGTGATCGGTCCGAATGCGCAGACCGCGCAGATTCTCGGCGGCGGCAGTTCTTCGGTCACTCCGCACTATGCGGTCTCACCGTTTGAGGGAATCAAAAACCGCGCCGGCGACAAGATCAAAGTGCAGGCGGCAACAGGTTGCTTTATTTACAAGACCCTGCCCCCTCCGGCTCCCGAAACTTTATCTACAGCAGACGGGCGCCGCGGTCTGCACCTCAGCCTGTTTAATGGAACTGAGTTTTCGGGGGATCCCACATACACCGATGTCACCCCTCGCGTGCAATACGGCTGGTTCGAAACTACGGTCCCCAACGTGAACCAGGAATCTTTCTCACTCCGCATGGAAGGTCTTTTCACACCACAGGAAAGTGGAACGCACAAACTTGCCTTGTCGGCGGTAGGCTGGGGCAAACTCTATCTGGATGACAAACTCATCATCGATCACACCTCCGATTCGGATATGGCAAAGCAGCTAACCGTTGACGTTAAGCTTGAAGGTGGAAAGGCATACCCCATCAAAATTGAATATTACTGGAAAGGCGATCCGCGCTGGCGCTCGCTCGCCTTTGGGCACCAGCCACCCCACGCGAAAGATATGATCGCCGAAGCCGTCAAACTCGCCAAGAATTCGGATGTCGTGATGCTGGTCGCCGGGCTGACCGGGGAATGGGAATCGGAAGGCTTCGACCGCGTCGATATGAAACTGCCCGGGGCACAGAACGAACTCATCGAACGCGTCGTCAAGGCAAACAAGAACACCATCGTTGTCTTGAATGTTGGCTCGCCCGTAGAAATGCCGTGGATCGACAAGGTTCCGGCGGTACTGCAGCTCTGGTACAACAGCCAGGAACAGGGCAACGCGCTGGCAGACGTGTTGTTCGGCGATGTAAATCCCTCCGGTAGACTGCCTACTACCTTCCCTGTCCGCTTGCAAGATAATCCCGCATACATCAATTATCCGGGAGAAAATGGCAAGGTCCGCTACGGAGAAGGCATCTTTGTGGGATATCGCTATTACGACAAGAAGGATATTGCGCCGCTCTTCCCATTTGGTCATGGACTTTCGTACACAACCTTCAAATATAGCAACCTGCGACTGAGCGCGAAAGCTCTCACACCCAACGAGCTGCTCAAAGTCCGAGTGGATATAACCAATACAGGCAAGGTCACGGGCAAGGAAGTGGTGCAGCTTTACGTACGTGACATAAAGTCATCTGTAGCGCGACCCGAAAAAGAACTGAAAGCCTTTGCCAAAGTGGAGCTGGCTCCCAAACAAACCAAGACCGTCACCTTAACGTTGGACCGCGAAGCCTTTTGGTATTTCGATGTGACCCGGAACACCTGGGCAACCGAGCCAGGTGACTTTGAGATCCTGATTGGTTCCTCCAGCCGCGACATCCGCTTGAAAGAGCCCTTCACGCTCGTCCCTTCACCGCGTGCTTCGCGCCTTCATACAGGTTTGCCCGTTCAAAAATTGCTCGATGACCCCGATGGACGCGCTGTGCTTTCCAAACACATCGGCGGATTCCTGCTCATGGCAGATATGAGTATGGCAAGCGATATGACCCTCGAGCAGATCGCAATCAATCACCCCACCTTTGTCTCCCC
>JAICRQ010000101.1 GCA_025966435.1 Anaerolineales bacterium
ACTGCCGCGAGGCGTAGCTGTGTATGGCCCTGGTGCAGTCCTTCGAGGATTTCCTGCCAGTTCATGCCTTCCGCCAGCCCCACCGCTGCAGCACGCAATGCCGTATGCACGGAGTGCCTGCCGATCAACGGGATGCGCACGTGCAAGGTTTCGTCCTGATAATGCAGGCGAAAGCGGATCCCCTCCAGCCCAAGCCCAACCACGTTATCTGCCCAGAGATTCGCCTCGCGCGAAAGCCCGTAAAAGAAGACTCGCGCTTTCGTCTTTTCTTCCATCTGGCGTACCCAAGGGTCATCGAAGTTCAGGATCGCCACACCCTCCGGAGCGGCGGGCAACGCCTGCACCAATTCCGATTTGCCACGGGCAATGGCTTCCTGCGAGCCGGCACGTTCGGCGTGGACCATACCGATATTCGTCACCACGCCGATCTGCGGCAGGGCAATGTCGCACAGGAAGGCGATCTCGCCGGGTACATAGAATCCCATTTCTAGCACCGCGCGTTGGTGACCGGAACTCAAGCGCAGAATGGTGAGAGGCAACCCGATTTCGTTGTTCAAGTTTCCGGGGCTTTTCAGCGTTCGATACTTTGTGCTGAGCACCTCTGCCACCATTTCCTTCGTGGTGGACTTGCCTACACTGCCAGTGATGCCGACCACGCGCAGATCGAGCTTGCGGCGCCAGTAGCGTGCGATCTGCTGCAGTGCAGTAACCGTGTTCTCCACCCGCAGGCACAACGGCGGCACCAGGTCTTCACCGGGCAACGAATCAATGGAAAGGACCGCACGCAGATCGATGGTGCGAAATTCACCGTTGGCCTCGCGCTGGATTAAAGCAAAAGACGCCCCCCGACGAAAGGCTTCGGCGATGAAATCATGTCCATCTGCTTTCTCGCCGGGGATGGCAACGAACAGCGAGCCGGGAATCACCTGACGCGAGTCGATCACCGCTTCGGTAATCACCGTTGTCGCATTGGGACGAAAATTCGTCAGGGCTTCGAGAGCGTCGGCGAGGGTCAGCATCTATTTCGTTACCTGGCTGCGGACAACATCCGGCGGGATGTTCAGAAGAATGACAGTTTGTTCGGCAACCCTGGAGAAAACTGGGGCAGCCGTTTCAGACGCCCAGATGGAGGTGCTGGGCTGCTCCATCCAGATGTAGATCATGAACTGCGGTTCATCCACCGGTCCCCAACCGATGAAAGAAACATTCGTGTGGAACGCGTCGTAGCCATAGTCTGTTGGGATCTGTGCTGTGCCCGTCTTGCCCGCAAGGCGATATCCCGGCAGCAGCGCCATCGACGACTCTTGTTCTAAAGAAACCGAGAGCATCTCGTTCAAAGTGCGGGCGGTTTCGGCAGAGATGGGTGAACCGGCATACTGCGAAGGAACATTGTACTGGTGCCCGTCGCGCAGCATGGCATACAGAACGTGCGGCGTTGCCATCTTCCCCTCGTTGGCAATGGCAGAGGCTGCCATGAGCATCTGCAAAGGCGTGACAGCCACACCCTGACCAAACGCATTCGTGCCGAGATCGACAGGATACCAATCGCCATCGCCCGGACGCTTGAGTCTACCCGGCGCCTCCCCGGAGAGGTCCACGCCTGTGGGATGACCGATTCCAAAGCGTTCCATGTACCCGTAGAATGCCTGCGTCCCCATTTGAGAGGAGAGCCACGCCAGACAAACATTCAGTGAGTGCTGCAGGCAACCAGTCATGTTTTGCTGCCCCCAGGCATCGCGGTTCCAGTTTTGGATCGTGATACCACCTACTTCAATCGCGCCTGTATCGATAAACGTCGTTTCGGGAGCGACAGTCCCCGCATCCAGCGCGGCAGCCATTGTCAGCACTTTGAAGACGGAACCGGGCTCATAGGTCATGCCGATCGCGCGGTTGTACTGGCTGCCGTTGTCATACAAAGAAAAGTAATTGCCGTAATTGTTCAAATCCATGCGCGGGGTGGCAGCCATCGCCAGGATTTCACCATTGCGCGGATCCGTTACGATGATCGTCCCATTCTGCGCGCCGTATTCAGAGAGCGACTCGTCCAGGATCGACTCCACCTTGGCTTGCAGGTCGCGGTTGATCGTGAGCACCAGGGTCGTGCCGTTCGGCACCTTGGGAATCTCGGTGGCTTTGTTGGGGTCGCGCGGCACCCAGATCTGCACCGGGTTGCCTGCCAGCAAGTCGTTGTATTTTTCTTCCACGCCAAAGTAGCCGCGCCCATCGCGGGTGACAAACCCCAGCACATTGGATGCCAGTGCGTTCTCAGGATAACTGCGCTGTAAGTGTGGTTTGAACGCCAGTCCACTCAGACGGGGATCCTCTGCGTCATCGAGCTGCTCGACCAGCCTCTTTAACTTCTCCACAGTATCGACAGCCACATAATCCTGAACCACAACGTACTCCCAGGTTTCCGGGGACTCGGTCAGCTTTTTATAGATCTCGTCATACGTGAGTCCGAGGTTCGAGCTGAGAGCCGAAGCCATAGCTTCGGGGCTTTCCATCTCACGAAGGCTCACCCCCACCTCGTAGACAGTCCGATTCCCAGCCAGAAGGTGACCATTGCGGTCATAGATTTCGCCGCGTTCGGGGTAGAACATCTGGAATTCCCCCGCGTAGCGATCGCCCTGAGATAGGAAGACCGCTGCCTGCTCGCTGGTTTGAATACGGATGATCTGGACGATGACCGCCAGAACGGCAACAACCAGCCCAGCAACAACGATCGTAGAACGGACGGCATACCGCTGTCTCATGGTTAGCGGATGCCTCCGAACTTAATCCGGTCTTCGAACCACTCCAGCAGAGACTGAGTATATTCCGCCGGCACTGCGTCTGTCTGCGGCGATGTATCTTTCGCCGCCAGCAGGATGGCAGGTTCCGGCGGCGCAAACCCGGGCACTGCCACGTAGTCTAACTCCCCTGGCAGGACGGGGCGATACCCCAGCTCCAGAGCGCGCCTCTGCATGGCGGCGGTGGACGTGAGGTCTGCTAGCCGGGTTTCCAGATCCGCCGTTTCACGCTGGATGGTTGTGATCTGGATGCGCAATTCCTGGATCTCGCGACCGGTCACGGCGGTACGCGCGGTCACGTCGAGGTAGAGAGCCGCGACCATTGCCGCGCCGACGACAACAAGCAGAAAGACACCGACCCACTGACGCTGCACGCGCCAGGGGGCTTGTCTGTAAGCATGAATAATTTGAGTAGCTTGTCCTTGCATAACGACCTTTTTCTTTGGGCGATGGTCGGTTGATTCTTAAACACAAAGGGCACTAAGGTCACGAAGGTTTTAATATTTTCCCCTTGGTGCACTTTGTGTACTTCGTGTTTAAGATTTATATTTTCTCTGCAATGCGAAGTTTCGCACTGCGGGCTCTCGGATTGTCTTTGATTTCTTCCTCCGAGGGCACGATTGGTTTTCGATGTACCTCTTTCAGCGTTGCCTTGCGTTCGACCTCATAAATGCGTTCATACGGTGGGTTGATCAAATCCCGGCTCTGCTCCCGGAAGAAATCCTTGACGATACGATCTTCCAGCGAGTGGAAAGAGATCACCGCCAGCCTTCCACCGGGCTTGAGGGCTGCCACTGCCTGTGGAAGGACCTCTTCAATGGATGTCAGTTCATCGTTCACCGCGATCCGCAGCGCCTGGAAGGTTCTCGTCGCCGGGTGCACCCGGTCGCCGCGGCGGGGAGAAACCGACTCGATGGCGGCGACCAGCTCGCGGGTCGTGTGGATCGGTCGCGCTTTGACGATGGCTCGAGCGATCTTGCGTGACTCTCGTTCTTCGCCGTATTGGTAGATCAAGTCCGCCAGTTCCCGTTCTGAGTACTTGTTCACCAAATCGGCAGCGGTCTGCGGGATGTGAGGTCCGAAGCGCATGTCGAGCGGAGCATCCTGCAAAAAGGAGAAGCCTCGCTCGGGCATATCGAACTGCATCGACGAGGCGCCCAAGTCGAGCACGATGCCATCCACGGCGTCCCATTGGAGCAATGCGAGCTGCGTGGAGAGAGAAGTGTAGGAGGCTTGCGCCAGATGGATGCGGTGCTCGTAGGGAGCCAAGTACCTGCGAGCGATCGCGAGCGCCTGCGGGTCTATGTCAAGACCCAGCAGCTGCCCATCTGGCGCAGAGGCCTCCAGGATTCCGCGGGCATGGCCGCCCGCGCCCAATGTCCCGTCCACATAGAGCCCCCCGGCTTGAGGCTGCAACGCGTGTATAATCTCTTTGTAAAGTACAGGTTGGTGCGGCGAGTCGTTCATGTAGTAACCGCTTCGCGTCAGTCGTTAACGGCTAAAGCCGTTACTACGAATAACCTCTCGAAAGGTCGAGCGTGGCAAAGCGCTGGTTATTGGTTTCGATGTCCTGCAGTTGGTCCATTTGCTCGTTCCAATCGGCAGGGTTCCAGACTTCGAAATAATCGCCCTGCCCGGCAACGATCGCCTCGCCATTCAATGCGATGACCTGACGCAGATTGCCCGGCACGAGGATGCGTCCGACTTTATCGACTTCGGCCGCGTACGCATTGGAAAGAATCAAGCGGCGCAGGAGGCGTGCAGTTGGGTCAGCGAGGTTCATGGAGTTGATGCGTTCATAGACCTGTGCAAAGTAAGCATCGGTCATCACCATCAGACATTTGTCAAAGCCCTGCGTGATGAAGGCGCCAGCTGCCAGCAGCTCGCGATAGCGCGCCGGGATCATCAGGCGGCCCTTTTCATCGAGATTATGCTGGAACTGACCCAAGAACATTTGTGCTATAATTCCTTTTTAACAGGTGAACGCCGGTTATGCCGGCGTCCTTACCACTTTGTACCACTTTCTCCCACATTATACAACTTTTCTATCATAAAAAGCAAGTAGTTTGTACAATTTGCTACTCCAACTTATGTCCTATTATGATTACATCTGCTCCATTCACTCTGCTTGAGTCATCTCATTGGACTGACTATGCCTTGCTCGATAGCGGCGGCGGCTTGAAGCTCGAACGCTTTGGGGAGTATGTGTTTGTACGGCCCGAGTCCCAAGCGATGTGGAAACGTTCGCTTACTGCAGAATGGAAGAATGCAGACGCCGTGTTTGTCCCGACCGGTGAGGAGAGCGGCGGGCATTGGGATTTTCAAAAGAAGGTCGAAGAGAAATGGAAAATGAAATATATCCTCGACCCCGCGCAAGTGGAGCGAGGCGAGCTGAAGTTCTGGGCGATGACCACGCCCGGACGGCATCTCGGCGTGTTCCCGGAGGTCGCGGCGCACTGGGATTGGCTTAGCGGATTAATTCACCACAGAGTACATGGAGAAAACAGAGAGACGAGCGTCTTAAATCTTTTTGGGTACACCGGGCTCGCAAGCTTGGCGGCTGCCACAGGAGACGCCAAGGTGACTCATGTAGACGCCTCGAAAAAATCCGTGAGCTGGGCGCGGGAGAATCAAGCCTTGTCAAATTTGGCAGACAAACCCATCCGCTGGATCGTGGATGATGCGTTGAAGTTCGTCCAGCGAGAGGCGCGGCGTGGGGTGAAATACGATGGCATCATTCTCGATCCCCCCAAATTCGGGCGTGGACCGAAAGGCGAGGTGTGGGAGGTGTATAAGTCGTTGCCGGGTCTTTTGGAAGCCTGCCGCGAATGTTTAAGCAATGATCCCCTGTTCGTGGTGACGACTATTTACGCGGTGCGTGCCTCTGCCATCCATGTGGCACAGGCCATGGAAGATATGATGAGTGGGTTTGGGGGAACGATCGAAATGGGAGAGCTGGTCACCCGCGAGCAAAGTGCAGGAAGGTTACTGTCACAGGCAGTGTATGCGCGTTGGGAGAGATAAAGCTAAGCTTTCTTCCGGTTGTTTTTCGCCATCAAAATATTCTCCAGCTCGGTCAGCCATTCCAGCGATTTTTCCCACCTCTTACGAGGATAGACCGCGAACAACTTATCAGGCCGGTCCCATTTTGGTCCGGGCGGTCCGGACTCGTCCTTCATCAGGCTTTTGACTCCCCATAATCCCTTATAGTTTACCCAATCGGGCTCCGGGTCCAGAAGGACCTGCTTCCACTCGCGCGACTTGGGGTGCATCACCTTCCGGTTCGACATAATCCGCTTGATATAACTGCTCGATATACCGATTTTCTCGCGTTTGGGGTCTCCTTCATACCCAATGCGGAACCCCTCCCCCGTCGCGATCTCCAGCGGGAGACTGACCAGGTAATGATCCTTCTCATCACGCAGTTTTTCAAAGGTTTCTTCTGTGAGCGCCGTGGCTGGATGTGTGGACAATTCCCGTAATGCGATCTGACGTTCCTTTTCGCTCGGGTTGAAAAGCATGAACAGAAAATGGATCAAGCCATCCAGCCAGTAAATGAATCGCTGGAATAATCCCTCCTGAAACAGGCTGGCGGAACGAATCACTTGCGGCCTGCTATAGTTCGCATGAGATCCCAGCGCCACATAGATCAGCGGATGCGTAGTCTCCGCGCCATCCTTCTCCTTCACACAGCGTACGTCCTGCCATAATTCCATCGCACCGGTGCCATGCTGGGAAAGCAACAGGGAATATGCCTGATCATTCTTCAAATAGACCGCGACCATTTCCCAATCGCCCTCGTGATGGTTGATGCCATTGGCGGCGAGGCGCCAGTCATTGAAGGCATAAAAGAAATGGTATTGCAGGCTCTGCCACTGGTTGCCTTCCACATCCTGCCAGCGCGTCACACGTCCATAATAGACCGGGTTCGGTTCCTTCTCTAGAATTTCTGCATATTGAAAAAACGATTTGCGCGCAACGGTCTCTGTGGCTCGCGAGAGCATATCCATGATCACCCCCGGTCCCTGCGGGATAATATGATCAAAGATGAACTTCATCGTCCGCACGGAGAGATAGAAGAGGACGAACAGATAGATGGGCAACAGCACCAGATATTCGAGCTGCACGCTGATAAAAGAATGAGGCTTGAGAAAGAACCAGATCGGAGCCGCCTCCAGAGCAAAGAAGAACAACGCCGCCAGCGCCGCCGGGAAGAAACGCAAGCGGATGGGCGAGGCCCGGATGTAGATGATGAATGCAGCCAGCAGCGCCAGGATGGCTACGATCCCAACACCATCCCAGCCCGTCGCGAACCACGCCGCGACACTCCCCAGAATGGAAGACACCCCCCACCACTTCCAGACGTCTGAATCGATCAACGGATCATTGACGAAACGGAGGTAATATTCTGCGCTTTCAAGCTTCCCAATGCGCGTGACGAGCGGCTCCTGTGGATGCGACAACAAACCTACCACGCCCTGCGGTCCGCTGGGGAAGATCGTGCATTTTTCGAGATAAGGCTCTACAGCCATGGGAAAGAACCGTTCGCTCTTGGCAAAACGCAGCACCGGTTCATATTTTTTCAACAGTTCGGAATCATCCATGGATCGTTAGTTGCATATAGACCCTCAGGGTTTTCTACTCGAAATAGAATGTAGGAATTTTCGTAGACTCTTCACAAAGAAACCCTTAGGGTCTCACTGTTATTGAAAATACTGCAAAGCCATCCGCAGGCGTTCCTCGGTATCCTCAGGCGCGTCCCTCGGCAAAGCCTGGATCGCTGCCTGCGCCTCGACCACCGAATAGCCCAGGGCGGTGAGCGCCGCGAGGACTTCGCTGTCCCGATCGGTCATCGCCCCGACGGCGGCCAGCGCGTCTGTGGGTTTGAGTTTATCTTTCAGGTGGATCGCCATCTTTTGGGCAGTCTTCTTGCCGATGCCTGGGACGCGATTCAAAATTTCGGTTTCATCCGCAAAGACCGCGCGCTGGACGGCGTCCAGCGTCAGCGTGGAGAGGACGGATAACGCCGCCTTGGGCCCCACGCCGTCTACGCCGAGGAGCGTGTTGAACAGCTCGCGTTCCGCCTGCGATTCGAACCCATAGAGGGTCAACGCGTCCTCCCGGACGACGAGATGAGTATAGAGTTGAAGGGCGTCCCCTGCCTTCATCCGGGTCCGCAACGGGTTCGGGACAAAGACGCGCAGGCCTACACCGCCCACTTCGAGAACGAGGGCGTTTTCTTCAACCTGTGCAATTTCACCGCGGAGAGTTGCAATCATGGATTTATTTTTACCACAAAGGAAACGACTCGTTGTATCCCTTACATCAAATCATATCTTTTTGTACTTAGGTGGGTAATAGCAATTGCCAGCGCGTCGGCGGCATCATCAGGCTTCGGGATGCTGTCCAGCGTCAGCAGGGCGCGCACCATTTCCTGCACCTGTTTCTTCTGTGCGCTACCATACCCGGCAACGGCTTGCTTGACTTCGTTCGGGGTATATTCAAACGCTTCGATCCCGGCTTGTTCCAGACACAACATCACCACGCCGCGTGCCTGTCCTACGGCAAGTGCCGTCGTCACATTCCTGGAGAAGAACAGCTTTTCGACAGCCGCGATCTCAGGCTGATACTCACGAATGATGTCGCGTAGCTCATCATACAGCATGACCAGGCGCGCAGAGGCCGTCGCTTCCTTGGGCGTTAGAATCACGCCATACTTAACGGCAATCATGCTTCCATCTGGTTCGACGCGTACCAGTCCGTAGCCTGTCGTGGCAGTACCAGGGTCAATTCCTAATGCAAGAGTCATAATTTCTTAAACACAAAGAGCACTACGGTCACAAAGGGTTTTCTTTGTGTACTTCGTGTCCTTTGTGTTTGATCAGGCACCTTCGAGCGCCGCCAGGGCTTCGTCGGAAACTTTCAGGTTGTAATAAACGTTCTGCACATCATCCAGGTCTTCGATTGCCTCGATTGCCTTGAGCACCTGGACTGTATCTCCCTCATTCAATTCCACTTCCTGTTTCGGCGTCATACGCAGACCTGCCTCTTCGGGCTGCACCCCCGCTTTATGCAGTCGGGTCGCGATCTCCTTAAATGATTCCACCGGACCGGTGATCTCGATATGCCCATCCTCTTCCGCAACATCGTTGGCTCCTGCTTCGATGCCCAGTTCAAAGGCTTTGTCAAAATCCATAGCGCCGGATTCAAAGGAGAAATAAGCGATGCGGTCGAACTGCCAGCCCACCGCGCCGGGCTCCGCCATGTTACCGCCAGCCTTTGTGAAGACATGACGCAAGTCTGAGACTGTGCGGTTGCGATTATCGGTCACGGCTTCGACCATCACCGCCACGCCGTGCGGGGCATAACCTTCATAGGTGATCTGCTCGAACGCCGCCGCGTCCTTGTCTTCCCCAGAACCACGCCGGATGGCGCGCTCGATGTTGTCCTTCGGCATATTCTCGGCGCGGGCTTTATCCACCGCCAGCCGCAAGCGGAAATTAGTTTCGGGGTCCCCGCCACCCTCCCGCGCCGCGA
>JAICRQ010000060.1 GCA_025966435.1 Anaerolineales bacterium
ATCCGCGCCAGCCTCGGTGATGACGACATTATCTTCGATGCGGACGCCGTTGCGATTAGGCAGATAAATACCTGGTTCCACTGTGAACGCCATTCCTGGTTCGAGCAATTGCATATTATCGCCGCGCATGTACGGTTCCTCATGTCCTTCCATCCCAATGCCATGCCCGGTGCGATGGGTGAAGTATGTGCCGTACCCCGATTTTTCGATTACATCGCGGGCAGCTTTGTCAACATTTGCGCACGGCACGCCCGGACGCGCAGCAGCCCGACCGGCAGCATTCGCCTCCTGCACGATTTCATGGATTTTCCGGTACTCCTCGTCCACTTCCCCCACGGCAAAGGTACGCGTAAGGTCGGAGATATAACCGTCATACGTGGCACCCCAATCAACGACCAGCAGATCGCCTGCTTGCAGTTTGCGCTCGGTCGGCGAGGCATGTGGATTTGCCGCATTGGGTCCACCGGAGACGATTGGGGCGAAGGGCATTTCGGGTTCCGATCCGTGGCGGAGCAGTTGGACGACCAATTCCGAGGACAATTCTTTTTCCGTCATCCCTATTTTGATCAAAGGAATGGTCGCTTCGAGCGCGTCCTGCGCGATCTTTACCGCACGGCGCATCGCATCCACTTCGGCTTTGTCTTTTTTCAAACGCAATGAAGATAATACCTCGCTTGCATCAGGATAATCCGCTTCGGGCGCGCCAGCTTTGACGTGCCGGAATTCCAGCAAGCGTAATTGACGCGGCTCTACGCCGATCTGTTTCCCATCCAGGTTCAGGGACTGTGCGGCTCTGCGAAAGACCCCATCCCATTCGGCGGGATTCTCCGGATAGGCAAAGACCTGCAGCTTATACGGAAGCGATGCCACTTTCTGCAATTCAAGCTCCGGCAGAACAATGGCAGGGTCCTGATCCTTTGCGAACATCAACACGACCGGACGTTCCATGAGATGGAAATGCAAGCCGGTCAGATGCGTCAGGGTTGGCCCGGGGTTGAGGATGACGGCATCCAAGCCCGAGGCACGGAGGGAAGCGTTGAGTTGATCCAAGCGGGATTGAGTCATGTGGGTCTCCTTAAACTTGTTCTGTCAGCAGTTGAACTGCTGACAGAACAAGTTTAATCCAAATGATGATTCTTCTTCACAAAGAAATACAAAATCCAATCGACAGCCACCGGGAAAGAGTATCAAATGTGGTAATCACGCGAAACCACCACGGAATGATCAGGCTCCGCCGCGGACGTTTGGCAATGGCGACGATACGCCGCGCAACATATTTCGAGGTCATATGCACATCAATCGACCTGTGTAACTTTTCGCGTGCCTTCGTTCGCTCGATTTGTTTTCCAAATTCCGTCGCAGCGGGACCAGGGTAAATCTCCGAGACTTTGATTCCAAACGGCGAGGCCTCGCGGCGAAGCGCGTCGGTGAAGGCGCGCACACCATACTTACTGGCTGCATAGGTAGTGAGCAGGGGTGAAGCGATCAGACCCGACACAGAGGACATGTTGATGATGTGGCCAGCACGCCGCTTGAGCATTTCTGGAAGGACTGCGCGTGTCACGAGCATGGTGCCCGTCAGGTTAACCTGAATCAAGGTTTCGATATGCCGTTCCGGCTTGAGAGTCTCAAACCAATCCACACTGCCAAAGCCTGCATTGTTAAAAAGGATATCGATCCTGCCATAGCGACTAAGCACCTTCTGTACCATCCGGTTAATGTCAGCGCTTTCATTGACGTCGACTGGAATTACCAACGCTTCTCCACCCGCGCTCTGAATTTCCGCCGCAATGGACTGCAATCTCTCCAGCCGGCGCGCAGCCAGCACCACACGACATTCTTCCTTGGCGAACAAACGTGCCGCATCTTCACCAAACCCGGAAGAGGCACCTGTGATCAACACCACCTTTCCGCGCAGGGAATTTGCCATGATCGCTGGCAGCTCGACGTTATAGCGTTTCGATTTTAACTTGGATGGTATCCCTGGGTTTAGTCGCTTTCGTCCTGTCCGTCATCCTTCGGCTGCCTTCTCGGCCGGGGCGGCTCAATCACCGCCTTGGAAGCCAGCGCGATCTGAATTACCTCATCCATGTGCTTGACCGGGAGAATTTTCAGCTCAGACCGGGCGGTCTTTGGCAGATCGACCAGGTCCTTCATATTCTTTTCGGGGAGTACGACGGTCTTAAGACCTGCACGATGCGCTGCCAGCACTTTTTCGCGGACTCCGCCGATCGGCAGGACGCGCCCACGCAAAGTGATCTCACCGGTCATGCCGACGTGCTTGAAGACGGGACGTCCTGTCAGAGCGGAGACAATGGCAGTCGCCATAGTGATGCCTGCCGAAGGACCATCCTTCGGAATCCCACCTTCCGGCATGTGGACGTGAATATCCATGCGTTCGAACACATCCAGATCGATGCCCAGCGCAGGGGCACGTGACTTGATATACGTCAGAGCGGCTTGCCCGGATTCCTGCATCACGTCGCCCATCTGTCCGGTCATCTGGAGCCCGCCTTTGCCCTCGAGGATGGCAACCTCCACAGGCATGATCTCGCCGCCATTTTCGGTCCACGCCAGGCTGGTGACGACACCGACTTCATCGCTGCGTTCGGCTTCTGTTTGGAAGACCTGCTGCGGACCGAGGAACTTCTCGATCGAATCCAGCGTGACGATGGTGGGGAACTTTCTCCCCTCCGCTTTCATGCGAGCGATCTTACGACATACGCGCCCGATCTCTCGTTCAAGGTTGCGCACACCCGCTTCATACGTGTATTCTCGAATGATGCGTCGGACGGCAGTTGGCTCGAAGGTGATGCCAAGTTCATCCACGCCGTTTTCGTACATCTGACGCGGGATCAGGTAACGGTTGGCAATCTCAAGTTTTTCCTCTTCGATGTAGCCCGGGAACTCGATCACTTCCATACGGTCGAGCAGGGCAGGCGGGATTGTGCTAAGTGTGTTCGCAGTCGTCACGAACATGACCTTCGAAAGGTCGAACGGCAGCTCGAGATAATGATCGCTGAAGGCGTTGTTCTGCTCAGGGTCCAATACCTCGAGCATGGCGGAGGCAGGGTCGCCGCGGAAATCGGAATAAAGCTTGTCGATCTCGTCGAGCATGAACAAAGGATTGGCTGTCCCAGCGCGCTTCATCGTTTGGATAATACGCCCGGGCAACGCGCCTATGTAGGTACGGCGATGGCCTCGGATCTCGGCTTCGTCGCGCACACCGCCCAAGGACACCCGCGCAAACTTGCGCCCCAGCGACTCGGCGATCGAGCGCCCCAGCGAGGTCTTGCCTACGCCAGGCGGACCAACAAAACATAAGATTGGCTGCCGTTCCTTCTTTGGTTTCAAAGAGCGAACGGCGATGTATTCCAGGATGCGTTCCTTCGCCTTCTTCAACCCGTAATGGTCACGGTCCAGGATCTTCGCCGCGTTCCTTACATCCAGGTTGTCTGGTGTCGTATTTACCCACGGGAGCTCGACAATCCAATCAATATACGTGCGAATGATGCCTACTTCTGGCGCCATCGGCGGCATCTGGTTGAGGCGGTCCAGTTCCTTAAGTGCGACCAGCTTCGGCTCTTCGGGCAGATTTGCGGCTTCAAGCTTTTTCTTCAACTCGTTCGCGTCGCGTGTAAAGATGTCGCCTTCACCCAACTCGTTCTGGATCTGGCGCATCTGCTCGCGCAGATAATACTCACGCTGACTTTTATCCACCTCGCTTTGGACGCGCGAGTGGATCTCATCTTCCAGTTCGAGCACGTCCACTTCCTGGGCGAGAATTTTGTTCAGTGCCTGCAATCGTCCGCGCGGGTCGGATAGCATCAACAGACTCTGTTTGGCTTCGACGTTCAACGCCAGCGACGTCGCGACCATGTCTGCCAGCCAACCAGGTTCGGAGATATTCAGCGCAAATAAATGCGCTTCCTCCGGGATGGAACGGTCGAGCTGCACACAGCGCTCGAACAGGTCCAGAACCGATCGCATGAGCGCCTGAGTCTGACGGTCCGCTGCCGGAGGCTCAAAAATGACGCGAGCCCGAACCATGAGATATGGTGTTGTGCGGATGAACTCGACGACTTCGACGCGGCGGCGTCCCTGCACGAGCGCGGAGTGTGAGCCATCAGGCATTTGCAGCAGCCGTCCCACGGCCATTTCCACGCCGATCAGCAGGAAATCTTCCGGGCCCGGATGATCCAGATCAGGGTCGTGCTGGGTGAGTCCAATGACGGTCTGTTCTTTGTTCTGCGCCTCCTGCACGGCAAGCAGGGATCCCTCCCGCCCGACAAAGATCGGCGAGACCATGCGCGGGAACACGACCAGGTCGCGCAGCGGCAGGACGGCAGCTTCGATCATGCCTTCCTCATCTGCGTCGCGGTTTGGGATGCGATACAATTCCTCCGTACGCTGGGAGAGGGTTAGATCGAAATTATCTTCTTCTTCATTCCAGTCTTTTATGGGTGACATTTGTTCTTTTTCCAAGAGCACAGCGGAACGCAAAACGACTTAGGCCCTTTCCCGTTCGCTGTGCCCCTACGCGTTAGATTTAATGATGTTTTCAATAGCTGATACGGCAATGCTACCATCTTTTTCGAGAATTCCGGTGCGTGCCGATAAAGTTCTTATAATTCATTGCGCTCGTTTGCGCCACGCCGCGCTGACTTCTCCCGCGAACGCCACGCTCCCTGCGGCTAACACAAGCTTTTGATTTCCGGCTAATTCCAACGCTCGTTCAAGTGCACTGGATACGGGTGCTACGGACTCTACTGCAATGCCCGCCTTTTTCACCTGTTCCGCCGTCCATTCTGGAGACGGCGCCCGGGGATGATCTGCCTGCGTTGCCACGACACACTCCAATCTTGGCTTAAGCTCTTCCAGCATGCCTGAGATGTCCTTATCTTCCAGCGCGCAAAAGATCAAGATGACGGGGACTTCGGGGAAATATTCATCAAGTGTTTCCCGCAACCGGCGCGCGGAGTCTCTGTTGTGAGCCGAATCGATGACAACAGGTGGGGTGCGATGAAGGACTTCAAAACGCGCCGGCCATTTCGCCTGAGCAAACCCCTGTTGAATGGCTTCCTCTGAAATGGGAATACGACTGGTTTTGAGCGCCGCATAGGCGATGGCAGCGTTTTCGATCTGGTGGGAACCGAGGAGAGGCAGTTGAAGGTTGATGGTCAAATGTCGAAGCTCGTCTCGGATGGATAGAGACTGCCCATCTAGGGATGATGTCAGTCGTTCAAACTTTACATCTTCTCCTACCAAAATCAACGGGCTATTCTTCTCTTTGGCTACACGCTTCAAAACTTCAAGCGCTTCTTCCACCTGGGGAGCAGAGACGACGGGAATCCCTTCTTTAATGATCCCCGCCTTCTCCCCGGCGATCTCTGCCAGGGTGTTTCCCAGCACTGCCATATGATCATACGATAATGACGTGATGACGGAGACTTTTGGCGTGACGATATTCGTCGCGTCGAGCCGCCCGCCCAACCCGACTTCGATCACCGCCGCGCTGACGTCATTTTCGGCAAATGCCAGCAATCCCAGTGCCGTCGTGATCTCGAAAGTGGTCAGTTTCGGAATCTTCGCAACCGCTGGCTTGATTTTTTCCACCAGCTCGATCAGTTGCTGATGCGAGATCGGCTCGCCGCTAATCTGAATCCTCTCCACGTAGTCCCACAAATGGGGCGATGTATATAAACCCGTCTTATAACCCGCCGCTTTCAAAGCAGAAGCACAAAGCGCTGCAACCGAACCTTTGCCCTTGGTGCCAGCTACATGAATGATGGGATATTTCTTTTGAGGGTTCCCCAGTTCTTCCATCAATGCAAACATGCGGTCTAGGTTGAACTCTGCTTTGGCAAGCTCGGAGATATGTTTGAGGCTATAATCGACGAAGGAATAGAGGTAATCGAGGGCTTGGTTGTATTGTGTATTAGTATCCGTCATGTGAGGGATTGTAAGGGGTAATTGGTAATTCGTAAATCAAACAATTTTCGCTTACCTACATGTTTCCCTGTATACTTGTTTACAAGCCTCATGATCTGTACTCTTACTATTCACCTTCACCTCCCTGCTTGTTCATCACTCAAAGAAAAGCGCGGGCGCATCAAGCCACTGATCGCGCGTCTGCATCGTGAGTTCAATGTCTCTGTGGCGGAGATGGATTTGCAGGATCAGTGGCAGGAGGCAGTCATCGTCTGTGCGATGGTGGGAAATGAACGCGGACACCTCGAATCCGCGATGCAAACGGTCTCAAAATGGGTGGAAGCGAACTGGACAGACAGTGATGTAATCGAACAGAGGGTAGAGGTATATGTGTAAGTAGACAGGTAAACATGTGTACCTGTTTTCTTGATACATCTCTAAGGAGAACAAATGGACTTAGGACTGAAAGACAAACGCGCCTTCATTGCCGGTTCCTCGCGCGGCCTTGGCTTTGCCACCGCTCTCACGCTTGCCCACGAAGGCTGTAAGGTTGCCGTCAACAGCCGCGAAACAGAGAATGCCAGAGCCGCGGCGGAAAAGATCGCAAATGAAACGGGCACACAAGCCTACGGCTTCGCAGGGGACGTCAGCGATGCATCAGCCGCGGACGTGTTAATCCAGGCAGCCGTCGACGAACTGGGCGGACTGGATATTTTGGTCACGAATGCGGGTGGTCCGCCAGCCGGCTCCTTCGAGTTATTCGATGAAGAGACGTGGCAAAAGGCAGTGGATACATCGTTCATGAGCCACGTCCGTTTAATCCGCGCCGCCCTGCCCCATCTGCGCCAATCGTCTGCGGCAAGCGTCCTGACGGTGACCTCCTATACCGTCAAGCAGCCGCTGCCCAACCTTGTCCTTTCGAATAGCATCCGTCTCGCCACCATTGGATTAACGAAATCCCTGGCATTGGAACTTGGCAGGGAGAATATCCGTTTTAAGTCCATCCTGCCCGCCTGGACACAAACCGAGCGCGTAGAAGAACTGATGGCATTCCGCGCCCAAACCAATAGCACCACAGTAGAAGAGGAAACTGCCAAGCTCACTGCCGAAATCCCGCTCGGTCGCATCGGGCAGCCACAGGAATTCGCGAATGCAGCCGTGTTTCTGGTATCACCTGCCGCCTCGTTCATCCACGGCGTGATGCTGGCAGTCGACGGCGGCATCATAAAGGCAACCCTTTGATGAAATACATATCCCTCTTCGTAACGATTCTCCTGGTAAGTTGTGCTGCACAGCCGGTTGCTCCCACACCAACACAACCCGAGCTGACCACTTTACCTTCCACGGTCAGTGAGGCATATCAGGTACTGATCGATTTTCTGACCCTGCTTCACACCGAAAATTATGCGGACGCCGTTCCTCTCTATGGGGGAGATTATGAACAATTACAGGTGTTCAATCCTGAGATCGATCCGAACGACCGGGTAGCTCTCTGGAGCTGGGTTTGTGACAATCAGTTGCTGCAATGCCTGGAGGTCCGTTCCGGGACGTTCCAGGAAATTGTCGGCGACTCCTACATCTTTCAAGTAGAATTCAACAACCCCGACGGCAGCCTGTTCGTTCTGGGACCCTGCTGCGGAGCAAATGAAACCGAAATGCCGCCCGTTTCACAGTTTGAATTCACAGTCACTCGAAATGCGGATGGTAGATTTGTGGTGATGAATACACCTCCGTATGTGCCTTAATTTGGAGAAAATTAGCGCGACACCATGGTGTCGCGCTACAAGTTTCGGCATTTCACTTATTGACATGATCAACCCCTCCAACAAGTTTTATATCATACTGTTCTTTGTTCTATTCATCATTTCGACAATTATCCTGCTGATCTCCAGCACGGCTCCGGCGTGGGGTGGCTATCTGGATGTTGGGATGTGGGTCTACCGAGATGCATTTGACTTCAGCATCCTTCTGCCGGGAGTGGCCTCGCGAACCTATTTCTCTCTTAGCATTCTGCCTCATGCCACTACATCTCTGCAAATTGGAACACATCCATGAATAAATTGTCGTTTCTGGCGCGTACCTCATTGATGATTGCGTTTTTTTTCTTCATCGATAAGATCCTCGCCTTCGTACGCGTGGGCATTATCTCGCGTCAGTTTGCCGGGGAAGTTGCAATGCTCGATACATTCAATGCCGCAAACAACCTGCCGGATGTGTTGTTCGCCCTGATCTCCGGCGGCGCGCTGGCACTGGCTTTCATTCCCTTAATGAGCGAGTATCTCACGACGAAGGGCCGCGCAGCGGCATGGGATTTATTCTCACGCGTGGCCAATCTTGCATTCGTCATTACGGGCTCGATTGCCATCCTTGTGGCTATCTTTGCGGAGCCGATCGTGAATGCGGAGCTCGGGATTGCGCCTGGCTTCGACGCCGAGCAGCGGCAGCTGCTTGCAGATCTGATGCGGATTAATCTCATCGGGCTGGTCATATTTTCGATCAGCGGTCTCATGATGGCAAGCCTGCAGGCAAACCAGCATTTCCTCCTCCCGGCACTGGCCCCGACGATGTACAACGTCGGGCAGATCTTCGGCGCGATCTTTCTCGTGCCGCGCTTTGGAATTCAGGGCCTGGTCTACGGTGTGATTTTGGGAGCGGCGCTGCACTTGCTGGTTCAACTGCCTGCGTTGTTCCGTTACGAATTCAAGTGGACGCCCGCTCTCGACTTGCGTCACAGCGGACTGATCGAAGCCCTGAAATTGTTGGCGCCGCGCCTGTTAACCATGTTCGGGATTCAGTTGATTGTGATTGCCCGCGACAACATTGCCTCCCGGCTAGACCAGGTGGGCGCGGTAACGTCGCTTGCCTATGGGTGGATGATCATGCAGGTGCCCGAAACGTTACTGGGAACAGCCATTGCCACAGCAATGCTCCCCACGCTCGCCGAATTCGCCGCCCGTGAGAACTGGCGCGAATTCCATCTGGCAGTTGAGAAAGCCCTGCGCATTTTGATTGCGCTGACAATTCCCGTCGCGGCGGTGATGGCAGCAGGAATCAACCCGCTCGTGCGCGCCGCGTTTGGCTTCGACGCGGAAACGTCCACGCTCGTTACCTGGACCACTCGCGCTTATCTGCTCACCCTGACCGGCTACTCTATCCAGGAGATCGCGGCTCGTTCATTTTACGCCCGCAAGGAACCGATGTTCCCGTTATACGCGGTCATTCTCAGACTGACATTGTTTGTCGGGATCGGAATTCTGGGCATCACCTATTTCAGGGAAATCGGCGCGCCGGTCATTGCCCTGGCGGAGATCGCTCTGCTGATCGAATCGATCGTGCTTTTTTACTGGCTCAGCAAACGGACGCATGAACCGCTTCGCGTTTGGAGCGCTGTGCTGAAGGGTCTGGCAGCAGCGCTCGTTGGAGGCGTGACCGCCTATCTTCTGGCAGTCTATGTGCCCGGGTCTGCTGTGTTGACTGCCCTGCTGGGAATGATTGTCGGTGGACTGGTCGTACTTCCGTTCATCTGGTCTGAAGTCAAACTACTTTTCAAACTTTAACGCAAGCTTAATCCACCTCTCAAGGCAAATATTTCATTAGGATATAATCGAACCATGTCTGAAAACCTTGGAAGCACAGAACCAAACGTCGCTATACGCAAACCCTGGCGCGGACGCGCCTTCCTCTTCAACGCTCTGGGATTGATCATTATCCTTGTACTTGCCATCCTGGCAGGTTATGCCTCGGGGATCTCGATCCGAAAAAGTAATCAATCCTCCACGATTTCACAGCAGCTCGGCGATCAATTCAAGTACGCGCTCGTCGATATCGAGTTCCAGCGTTACGAGAACGCCAAACAACGCCTGGACTTCATCCTTGCGCACGACTCCAGCTTCCCTGGCGCGCAGGAAAAATTGACAGAGGTACTGGTCTTGATGAATCAGCCTACCCCTACGATTACCCCTTCGCTGACTCCTACTCCTGATTTCACGGGCGCAGAGCAAGCCTTTGCACAGGCACAAGCCCAAATCGCCGCGGGAGATTGGCCCGGCGCCCTGGGCACGCTGGACCAGATTCGCAAGCTGGACCCCGCCTACAAGACAGGTCAGGTAGACGGGATGTATTATTTTGCGCTGCGAAATTATGGCTACCAGTTAATTACTCAGCAAGGCAATCTGGAGGGTGGAATTTATCACTTCACGCTGGCAGAGCGATTCGGCACCCTAGACCGTGATGCGAACGGCTTGCGTGAAGGTGCCCGCTATTATTTGATCGGCGCCTCATTCTGGGAACTGGACTGGCAGCAGGCGTTATTCTATTTCGACCAAGTCTATCGCGGCTGGTCCGGCCTGTGGGACGGCACCATGACCGCCACCGAACGTTTCCATCAGGCCTCCATGCGGTATGCCGACCAGCTCGTTGAGCAGGAACAATATTGCGATGCGATCACGCACTACGACAACGCACAGGCAACCGGCGCGCTGGATGCACAGGCACAGGAAGGGTATGAGCGGGCGTTCGCAGAATGCTTCCCTGCAACCCCGACCATTACGCCGACCCTGCAAATCACGATCACACCGACGGGACCCACGTCCTATCCCTAATGTAATCGAATGTTAAGCTGAAAGTTCAGTAGCTCTCATAATGCTCACCACTCCCCCATCCTGGGCGCTGGCGCTTACCTATTGGCTGCACATGCTGGCAACCGTCACGTGGATTGGAAGCCTGGCTGGTATTTCTTTTCTCGTCCTGCCCGCCATGCAGCGCTCGCTCAACTCGGAGACGCAGCTCGTCTTCCTCGAAGCGATGCAAAAGCGCCTGGAGCCGATCGCATGGTTTAGCATGAGTTTGCTGGTTCTCACGGGATTGTTCCAGATGAGTGTCAACGAGCACTATGATGGTTTTCTCTCGGTCAGCACGCAATGGTCACTGGCAATACTCGCCAAGCACCTTCTGGGAATCGTCATGGTCGTCGTGAGCGCTATCCAGACCTGGGAGGTGATTCCCGCCATCCAGCGTGCCATCGTCAGATCCAAGAAGAGCGACAATACGGATGAGTTGAATGCCTTACGACGCCGCGAGATTCTTCTGCTTCGAATCAACTTTGGATTGTCTGTGCTGATCCTGCTGGCAACGTCCTTCGCCCGCGCGGCATAATTACGCTGGATTAAACGAAAACAGCCCGTTCTGAGTGAACGGGCTGTTTTCGTTTAATGGGTGTTTCTACACCATTTGCAGCGGGATCGATTGCTTCTCCGGCACGCCTGTCAAATCATACGCCATGGCGCCTGTAATCTTCACCGGGATGATCTCGCCAATTCGTGCCTCCCCTTCGATAAAGACCATACCGTCAATTTCGGGCGCGTCCCGGTACGAACGGCCGATCGCAATCCCTTTGTCGCGCCCTTCCACCAGGACATCGAGTGTCTTGCCCACATAAGACTGATTGACCTGAAGCGAGATACCCTGCTGCAATTCCATCAATCGCTCGTAGCGCGACTGCTTTACCTCGGCAGGGATGGGGTCACCAAGCGGCTCGCTGGTCGTTCCCGGCTCGAACGAAAATTGGAACGTCCCAACGCGGTCAAAGCGGATCTCCTGTACGAAATCCACCAGTGCCTGGTATTCCTCTTCCGTTTCGCCTGGATACCCTACAATGAACGTGGTGCGGATAGAGAGGTTGGGGATCGCGGTGCGCATCTTGCCAAGTGTGCGGTGCACCCAATCGATGTTAGATGGGCGGCGCATACGATATAACGTTTTGGGATGCGCATGCTGCAGCGGCATGTCGAGATAAGGCAGCACTTGTTTCCGCGTCGCCATCACTTCGATCAGGCGGTCAGTAACGTAACCCGGATACGCATACATCACC
>JAICRQ010000334.1 GCA_025966435.1 Anaerolineales bacterium
AGAGTCAATTGTCTGCGGCTGCTGAGATGGCGCAGGGGCGTATGAAGAAGAAAGTCCTTGGCGCGGGAGAAGCGCTCAAAGGCGGCGTGAGCCGCGTTATCATTGCAGATGGAAGAATCCAAAATCCGATATCAAATGCTTTAAGTGAGAATGGAACGGTAATCGAATGAACAACAATTTCTTAAACACAAACGAAATCATTGAAATCGAAAACAGGCACACTTCGGGTGTGTATGCTAAACAGTCTATCGCCATTGTGCGTGGACAGGGCGCTTCCTTATTCGATGCAGAGGACGTGGAATATCTCGACTGCTCCTCCGGGCATGGAGTGGCTAACCTTGGGCATGCTCACCCGAAAATTGCGGAAGCAGTCTCCAAGCAGGCATCCACGCTGATTACACTGTTCGAGACCTTCCCGAACGATCAGCGTGCCTTACTGATGCAAAAATTCGCGAATCTTATCCCCGGTTTGGACAGGGTTTTCTTTTGCAATTCCGGGACAGAGTCTGTAGAAGCAGCGCTCAAATTTGCACGCATTTCCACAGGGCGAAAAAACATTGTTGCGACGATGCGGGCGTTTCATGGCAGAACGTATGGCTCGCTCTCGGCAACGTTCAACAAAAAATATCGTGAGGGGTTTGAGCCGCTCGTGCCAGGGTTTAGTCATGTGCCCTATAACAACATCGAAGCATTAGAGCAGGCGGTGACCGAAGAAACCGCTGCTGTCATTCTCGAAGTGATTCAAGGCGAAGGGGGAGTCTATATAGTGAGCACAGAATACATTCAGGCGGCACGGCAGATTTGCGATGCGCGCGGCGCCCTGTTGATTGTGGATGAAATCCAGACGGGTTTCGGGCGAACCGGAACAATGTTCGCGATCGAGCACTTTGACGTGACGCCGGATCTCCTGGCCTGCGCCAAATCCCTTGCGGGTGGTGTGCCTATGGGGGCGGTGTTGATCGGCCCGAACGTACGGAATTTGACGACCGGCGTGCACGGCTCGACCTTTGGAGGGAATCCGCTTTCGTGCGCAGCTGCCCTCGCCGCGCTGCAGGTCATCGAAGAGGAAGATTTGCCGCGTCAGGCGCTGGTCAAAGGCGCGTACTTAATGGACAAGCTCCATCAGATCGAATCGCCGCTTATCCGGGAAGTGCGCGGGATGGGATTAATGATCGGGATCGAGCTAAAGCAAAAGTCTGCACCGTATATCAAGGCGCTGCAGGAACGAAGAATCATCGCCTTGAATGCCGGAATGACAGTCATCCGTTTGCTCCCGCCGCTTGTGATCTCATATCAACAAATCGATCACCTGGTGGATGTCCTGACCGAAGTGCTGACAGCCGAACTGGAGATAGCATAACCCCAGAGCAGACGGATGACAAGACGGATTTTGAAACACTGACCGGTTTGGTCTCACGGTACAGTCCTTCCGGTCAGGAGCGCGAGGCGGTGGAGTGGCTGGTGGGGCGGATGCAATCGCTCGGCTTTGGCAGCTCGTTCATCGATGAGGCAGGGAATGCTGTGGGCGTAGTAGGCGATGGACCAAAGCAAGTTGTGTTGCTGGGTCATATCGATATGGTGGCAGGTGAGATAGGTGTAAGGCAGGTTGCCAACCCGCCCAACGAAAGGTTATATGGTCGCGGCACTGTAGATGCAAAAGGTCCGCTCGCATGTTTTGTGGATGCGGCGGCGAAGGTGGGGGCGAGAGAAGGCTGGCAATTTGTCGTGATCGGAGCGGTGGAGGAGGAACGTGACTCCAAAGGTGCACGCTTTGCTGCAGGACAGTACAAGCCAGATTTTGCGATTATCGGAGAACCCAGTCAGTGGGACCGCATCGCCCTGGGATACAAGGGGAGCGCTTGGGCGAATATTACGGTCAAACGCGGTCAGGTACACACCGCCAGTGGTGAGCAGACCGCCTCCGAGGCGGCTGTGGAAACATGGCTGCGGATCAGAGCTTATGCGGAATCATTCAACGCAGAGAAACGAAAAACGTTTGACAGGCTGTTGCTCACATTGCGCGGCATGGAATCCGGGTCGGATGACTTCGAGCAGTGGGCGCGCCTGAACGTGGGAGTCCGCCTGCCTGTGGAAGTTTCGCCAGAGGCCTGGTATCAAAGTCTGAATGAAACAGCCCAGGGCGCTATTGTGGAGCCTATTGGCTTTGCCATCCCTGCTTGGGCATGTGAGAAAAATACACCACTTGTCAGAACGTTTCTGAAAGGCATCCGTTCGCAGGGCGGAGAGCCGCGTTTCGTCTATAAGACGGGGACGGCCGATTTGAACATCGTCGCGCCAGTATGGGAATGCCCTACGGTAGTATATGGTCCCGGAGATTCTGCATTGGACCATACGCCGGAGGAGCACATTCTTCTTGCCGAATATGCTAAGGCTGTCAGTGTCCTCAGCCATGTATTATGCGATTTGTCAGAGGGGATGCCCGAGTAAAAAATTAAGTAATGATGAGCATAGGGGAATAGCTTTTAGGTATTCGCTGTACAATATGGCGACGATATGATCGATTCACGTGCCATATCTCCTCCAAATCAACTTCTCCCTGCCGACAAAATCATCGAAACACTACATTCTGGGCTTGACGGCAAGCTCACGAACCAACACGTGCTGGTCCTAATACCCGACCATACGCGCTCGCTGCCTTTACCGTTTTTATTCCGCTCGCTAATCGGCGTCTTACACGATGCTAAACAGCTTGACTTTATAGTCGCCCTGGGGACACATCCGCCGTTGAGTGAAGAGGACCTTCATAGGCTGGTCGGTATTACGGCGGAAGAACGAAGAAGTAAATTCAAGCATATCGGCCTGCTGAACCATGCCTGGAATACTCCTTCTGCTCTCACATCTTTGGGTCTCATCGAGCAAGACGAGATCAAGCAAATTGCTGGGCAGCATTGGCATCCCTCTCTCCCTAATGAAATCGATATATGGCTCAACCGAGCCGCCCTGGAATATGACCACATCTTGATCCTGGGACCGACCTTCCCGCATGAGGTGGTGGGGTTCTCGGGCGGGGCGAAGTATCTCTTTCCTGGGATCTCCGGTCCGGACATGATTAACGCCACGCACTGGCTCGGCGCGCTGGGGAGTGTGGTCGGCACGATCGGTATCAAAGAGACACCCGCCCGGGCGATGATTCACGCCGCGGCAGCCCGGCTGAAGACGCCATTGACGTTAATTGCGTTGGTCGTAGAGAGTGAAGGGTTGAGCGGGCTGTTTATCGGCGACCATGTATCGGCCTGGAGCGAAGCGGCAGACCTCTCCGCGCAGCGTCACATCCACTGGGCTGACCAACCGTTCCTGCTGGTCCTTTCCGGCGCGCCTCCCATGTACGATGAATTGTGGACTGGCGCGAAAGCCATGTACAAAGTTGAGCCGGTTGTCGCGGTTGGCGGGGAAGTCGTCATTTACGCGCCGCATCTGGATACTGTCAGCCGAGTCCATGGAAAGTATATCCATAAGATTGGGTATCACATCCTGCCATACTTCCTGGAGAACTGGGAACAGTTCAAACACATTCCGCTCGGCGTGCTGGCACACAGCACGCACCTGCGCGGCTCTGGTGTGATGGAAAACGGAATGGAAAAGCCAAATGTGAAGGTAACTCTAGCCAGCAAACTATCCGAAGAGGATTGCAAGCGGCTTAATCTCGGCTATCTCGATCCGGCGAAGATTCGACTGGATGAATGGATGGGTAAAGAGGCAGAGGGTATTTTGTATGTACCAAAAGCGGGCGAAATTCTGTACCGGTTGACATATTGATGGCTCTTAATTCGCATTTTCTGCTCGATACCCTTCCCAAGAGGGGTACTATCCACTTGCCCATCACTTGGATTGCTCGTACAATCAGGGCGGTAATCAAGTAGGGGCGACCCATTCTGTGCACTACGAAATGAGCAAATATGTAGAGTTTTGCATAATCCCCGGGGTCGTCCCAGATCAACGAAAATCGGGAAAGGAATGAGAATGACCGACTTAAAAAGTTTCGGCGAAAGCATCGTCCAAAACCTTGAGCGAGTAATTGTGGGGAAAAATCAGGCAGTCGAACTGGTTGTGATTGGCTTGTTGTGCCAGGGGCATGTGCTGATCGAGGACGTGCCCGGTGTAGGAAAGACCATGCTTGCGCGTAGTCTGGCGAAGTCGCTGGATTGCACGTTCAACCGTATCCAGTTTACGCCGGATATGCTTCCGAGCGACGTGACCGGTGTATCTATTTATAATCAGGAGAAACGAACGTTTGAATTTCGCCCGGGTCCCATCATGGGGCAGATCGTCCTCGCCGACGAAGTGAACCGCGCCACGCCGAAGACTCAGGCGGCGCTGCTAGAAGCAATGGAAGAGCGCCAGGTGACCGTGGACGGTGTGACACATCCCATTCCCAGGCCCTTCATGGTACTGGCGACCCAAAACCCAATCGAATACGAAGGGACGTTCCCGCTCCCCGAGGCACAGCTCGATCGC
>JAICRQ010000372.1 GCA_025966435.1 Anaerolineales bacterium
ACTTTACATCTTCCAGCCAGCACGGGAATTCTGCTGAGTCCATTTTTTGGACAGCGCGACTCCAGCGATCCATCGCCCAGCCCCAGAAATCAAACTCAATCGTGGAGATCTCCTCCTGGATTGCCGCCCACAACCCCCAGCCCACATCCGACATGATCATGTTCAACCGCATGCGTGCGAGCTTATCTGTGGCTGCGCCCCCAAAATAAGCCGCGCAGATCTCGTGAATCTGAGCATCGTTGAACTCCATCTCCTGGCAGGTATTTCCCAACTCAAACATGGGATCATTATTTCCACTGTACTCGTAATCGATCAACCAGAGCTTTTCCCCATCATCAATGTAATTCTCTGCAAGCAGGTCGTTGTTGCAGGGAACGGTCGGCAAAGGACGAACTGACATGGCTTCTTCGATGCGAGCCACAATAGGCATACGCTCCAGATATCCATTGGGGATTTTTATGTTGCGTTCCTCACACAACTTGAGATAATACTCGGTCAGGCGGAACATATTGAAGTCGGAGTAAAAGCGCGGACCGGCATGGAGCTTCCTGATAGACTGTGCCATCCGGGTCGGCATCCCCGGCTGGTTTAGCAATTCTTTCGACATGGTCTTCCCGTTCAAGAACTCCAACACCATCACGTCATATGCCGGCAAATGATAAAGCACAGGGGGCGCTACTCCTGCTTTTGAAGCTGCTTTGGTATTGTAGACTTCGTTTTTACGATCAATGGCTAAGAGCTCAGTACTCTCGCCAGGCACCCGAATGAAATATGGTTTGCCATCCACCGTCACGCAGAAATTGGAGTTTGTGAGACCACCGGAAAGAGGCTGGATCGAAATGTCTTTCCCTTCCCAGTCTTTGATTTTGGATACGGCTTCTTCAATGATGGACATAGTGCGCCTCAATTTAGCTTACCGTGCCACTTCCTCGACTTCCTCATACCAGCGGAGGCGCGTTCCCACCTTGTCGCGCATTTGCCACGCCAGGGACTTCGGCATGGTTTCAAACGTCTGAAGGATTTCAGACACGCGCCTCAGGATCAAGCCCCGTTCTGATTCCGTTAAGTTCAATGTTTCATCTCTAACAACCTCTTCCACCTGCTTCAAACTGATCGAAGTCGTTTTGTATAACCCCCAATCCTGACCACATAGTTTTGCGATGTAATCGAGGTTGACTTTTCCGTCATCTGTATTGCCCGTTTCGTTGTAGAGCAGCAGCGCCGCGATGTCAAGAGCGTCTTTACGGTTGAGCTGCACGATTTGGGCTTTGGATAATAACAGCTCGGCAAGCGGAACCGTAACTGGGTCGATGTCGAGCCGGCCGTTCATGGGCAGCTTATGGCACATTTCAAAGTTGCCCACGAAAATATCCACGTGCAGTTCGCTGTTGGGATCCTGATAGATCTGGCGCTTCGAGCCATTCAGGAGGTTGAACTGCCGGTTCGATACATATCCCATTTTCTGGAAGAACGTCTCGAGCTGTTTGCGATCACTCTCTGCCACAACAAAATCCAGATCGCGGTATTCACGAGTAAAAAACTTTTGGAAATTCCCACTTTTCACACAGATCGCCAATCCACCGATGGCGCGCAAGCGAAGAGAGTTTTCACGCGCGGCATCAATCAGCCGGTGCATTTCAGCGAAGATGTCAGGTAGAATTGGCATAAAGATTCAGTTCTCAACTCAAAGACAATTCTATTTTAACCGCAAACCCATACAAGTCGTGTTGAAGATTCGCCGAGGCCGGTGTGTTAACGAGAGGAATAAAATTAGAATCAAACAGAGACAGGCATACGTAGTGCCTGTCCCTGTTCACTTTTAGTCCTGTTCCAGATTACTCCACCGGGATTTCTGCCTGCACCTTATCCAGGTCGATGCCTTCATTCCGGCGGCGGGCTTTGAAGCCGTAATAGATCGCGGCAGCTGTTCCATAACACACCAACAGGAAAACGACCGAGTTCGTATTGGCGAGGCTGATCCCATACAAACCGGGAGGTACACCAGCCGTATTCAGCCATGGGTCGAAGAACCATTCCACCAAAAGAAAAGCAAGGAAGCCTCCGAAAATCACACCTGCAATCGTGATGAGCGGTATGCCGCCAACTTTCATTTGAGCAATCGGTGAGGCTTCAAATAAAGCCTTCTTTCTAAATGGTAGGATGATCGCCGCAATCGCTGTGCCAAAGTACATGATCGCAATACCCTGTGTCGCGGCAAGTGTGATGGATCTAAAACCAGCCACATTATAGGCATACAAAGCAGAAACAACCATAGCTGGCAATACCATCAATAGCATTGCATTGACGGGTGTGCCATTGTTGTTCAATTCAGCGGCTTTTTCCGGGAGCAAACGATCGAACGCCGCCGCAAAAATCACGCGGGTGGAAGAAAGGAACAAAGTCCCAGCCCAGCCGAACCACCAGGTGCTCATTAATAACAGCACAATGATTTGAAGGAGACGGTTGTCGGTTAGAAATGTTGCCAGCATCGCCGGGTTGGGCCACACAGGTAAGGGCGGCGCCTCCGTAACGTATCCCCAGGCGTAATTCCACCACGCGCCGTTCGCCTGCATGTAGAAATCCCAGCCGATGGTTCTGCTCACACCAAGGAAAAACAGAATGCCCAGCAGTGTTGTCGCGATGAGCGCCGATGCCATACCTGTAAAATTACGTTTATAATCCGTCGCTCCTCGCACCTCACCGTAGAGAGTTGCGCCCCAGTTGGGCCACAGGTTGAAGAAAACCAGGTACGGGAGGGTGAGCAGGATCAAATAAAAAGAGCCACCAGTCATTGGCGTAGACGCGAAAGCCTCTTGGCCGGCAGCAACAGTGGGATCATATAAACTACCCTGTGTCCCAAAGTATGCTGCTGAATTGGTATCTAGACCAGCTCTGAATCTCTCAGGCGAGCCAGTGAACAACAGGATAATCACGATCAACAATCCAAGCATGCCCGCGTAGAAGGAATATTTTTGGATTCGGGCATAGGTTTTCATGCCAAGAAAAATGACCATCGCCACAAAGGCGAGTGTGAGCAGGGAACAAACAAAAAGGGCAGTTCCCTGTCCCGCAAACCACACAGCGGCTTGCTGCATCCCAAAGGCGCCGAGCAAGGGTGTGATCACAATCTGACGCAGCATATCCCCGTAAATTGGTGTCCATAGCCACAGCGTGAACCACCAGCCCGTGATGGCAAGGATGAAACCGATCGCGCCCCCAAAGATACGAGTCTGCCAGACGTAATCGCCTCCCGAGCGCGGCATGACGGCAATCAACGAGGCATAAACGATTACCTCAAAGATGATGAATATTGCGCTGATGATCAACGCCGGGATCATCCCGCCGCCAAAATAGTACATCTGGCTGAAGCTGTAGAATCCCAGGGTCACCAGGTTGATCGAAAAGAACGCGTAGATGAACGCGTCGAAGACCGACCAAGACCGCACCATGCCGGTCGCCTTACGGACGAACAAATTGCTCATAGTCTCTTCTCCTTTGGGCATTTTGGGTTGCAGTGAAAGTACCAAAATTCTTAACACTGAACAAGCGGGAGAGTTATCCTGTGGTGAGCACGTAATTTTCGATCTTATTTTTACCAAGTTTCACAATAGCCCCCAGTAGCGTCCCCTGTTCGTACATAGAGCCGGGGTTGATGCAGAGCGTCTTCCCGATCCGCGTCGTCCCACGCCCTTCGTGGATGTGCCCATGCAGTCCTAGCAGAGGCTGGTGAATTTGGATTGCCTCGCGCAGGGCAGTCGAGCCCACCGGCTGCAACGATTGCCCGGCGAGGACAGGCCGCAAGTCCTGATCCAATTCTGGGGCATCATCTAGACCCGACTTATACGGAGGTACATGGATGTTAAAGACCGCGTTGCGCGGGTCCTTGAGCTGGCAGATCATCGCCTCATAACGCAGCTTGAGCTGGTCCTCATCTTCTTCACGATGGGTATCCCAGGGCGTCCGGTTTGACCAGCCCGAGGCGATCATCTCGTGGCCTCCGTCAAGGGGGGTCACCTGCCCTTCGGCCAGAATCACGCGTCGGGACGAACGAATGATGGCATCGACTTCGTCCATATCGTCGTTGCCGGGGCAGCAATAGACCTTCATGTCCGTGCCGTCCAGCTTTTTGTCGGCGAGGTCCATCCACTGC
>JAICRQ010000596.1 GCA_025966435.1 Anaerolineales bacterium
ACTGATCAGCTCCAGAGCGATCTGCACGCCTTCTGCCTGTGCATTGCCAGATCGATCCTCCTGTTCCATGCGATCCGTCACTCTCTTTGGGAGATACACACCCGGCACGTTCCCCAGCCGCTGCGCCATCTTAAAACTTTTAAGAGGGGTGACTCCTGCCAGAATATAGACTTTGCCCAGCACATTGCGCTTCGCAAGCTCATTCAACCAGACTTCCATGCCAGGAATATCGAAGATCAGGTTGGTCTGGAAAAATTGCGCGCCCGCGTGGACCTTCTTCTGTTCGCGCAGCGCCTGGAACTTGGGATTCGACGAGAACGGAGAAGCTGCCGCGCCCAGAAAGAATTTGGGCGGATGCTTGATCTCGCGTCCATCCAGATATTTGCCCTCGTCGCGCATCCGGCGCAGAATCCAGAGCATCTGGATCGCGTCGAGGTCGTTGATCTCCATTGTTTCGCGTGGGGAGGGGGAGAGGCTGGCGCTGTCGCCGGTGACACACAGGATATTGCGCACACCCAGGGCGGTCGCGCTGATGACTTCACTTTGCAGGTTGGAGCGGGAGCGATTGCGCGCCGAGATTTGAAGCACCGGTTCCGCTTCATGATCGAGCGCGATCTGGCTGCACGCCCAGGATGTCATGCGCGGCGTCGCGGAGGCATTGTCCGTAAAGTTCAGCGCCGTGATGTAATGCCTCGTTACTTCGATATTCCGGATTAGCTGATCTGTGTTGGAGGAGAGCGGAGGAGTGATTTCGCTGGTGACGACAAATTCACCGGCTGCCAGCCTTCGTTCCAGGTCGGAGGCGGGTTCGGTATAGGCGGGCGGATGGTACAGGCTGTCGCCTTGCCACCAATCCGGCTGGCGCACCGGGCGGAAGATTCCCTCCCACGTTTCCTTACGCGTTTCGGCGGCGCGTGAGAGGAGTCCACCGGCGATGTTTTTCAAACCGATCTTTGCGACATTCCTGAAAATATCTCCCCATGAATTCTGTCCCACCTTTTCCCAATCGAGCGGGGGGAGGACTTCGAGCAGAAGCTCCTCGCGTCCCAGTTGGAACGACCGCTCATAGATCTTATACCAGATGCAGGGCCGCGTCTTATCCACATAGCAATACTCGGATGTGGAACCACCGCACGGACCGTTCCGCAGCCCTTTTGGGCATTCCACCGGGCAGATCAATGCCGTCTCTTGCAGGAGGCAGTTCCCGCACATTCGACAGCCGAACAGCGGGCCCTTTACGCTGTGTTCGAGAACTCGCAGGGCTTTGTCGCCGAAGTTCTCCTGTTTGAATGGAGAGTACGCGGGCTGCCATCTTCGACCAGGGGTCAAACCAGGCATAAACACCTCGCTCAGAGAAATTATATATTATATATAATTTCTCTTGGTGCTATTTTACCTGATTTTTAATGGGCAGGAATTGCAAAAGGTTACACGGCTGCACCTGGTGAGCCTCGGCAGGTATACAAACTATCAATATCGTGTCTCGTCGCATTTATTACGATTGTTCGTTTTGTTCTATAGATTACGTGTAGTAATCCAACTTTTTCTAAGATGGTTTGGGAAATCATTGTTATTTCGTGAATGCCTGCGGTGTGGATTTCGAATTGGAGAGTAGAAGCATGCACGTCAATATTCAGCAAAAACCAAAGACCTTTGTTGTGCTCAACCCTGTGGCGGGGGTTTCAGAGCCGGGAACCGTGCGTGAGAAGATCGAAATGGCTCTGCAGACACACGATCTTCCCTTTGAAATTTATGAGACTACGGGGCAGGATAACGAGGACATCAGGCAATTGGTGGGCAACGCCGTAAAGCAGGGATTCAAGCTGTTTATCTCTGCCGGTGGGGATGGCACCCTTTCGAGCGTGATCGATGGTCTGGTGGGCACGGAGCTCCCGCTTGTCATCATTCCGACGGGCACATGGAATGCCCTCGCCCGCGCCCTGGATGTTCCCCTGCAAATCGACCCGGCGATTGACCTGGTATTTCAGGAGCACACAATACAAACAATCGATGCTATGGATGTTGGCGGGCGTTATTTCGTCTTGAGTGTGAGTGCAGGTGTCGGCGCGCTGACGATGAAGGATGTGGAACGGCAGGATAAACGCCGCCTGGGCAAGCTCGCGGATCTGCGGAAGGCGGTTGCAGAAGTGTTGGAATTTCGCGCCTACCAGTTTGAAGTCAA
>JAICRQ010000576.1 GCA_025966435.1 Anaerolineales bacterium
ACCATAGTCGGCGATCATCGACTGGAAATAGGCGACGAGAATCGCCCCCTTATCTGGGAAATAGTTGTATAAAGTCGCCTTTGAGACATCCACCTTCTCAGCAATTTCATCCATAGACGTTTTGTGATACCCTTTTTCCTGGAAGAGGGTGATTGCAGAGTTTATGATGCTGCCCCTTGTTTCTTCTTTTTTTCGTTCTCTTCTATTGATCATGCCCATAAAGATTCCTCAAAAATTTAGACGTAGTATATTTTTATACTACGTAAATAATTGTACTCAGTATAAAATTTTAAGTCAATATCTACTGGCAATTTGATCAGGGCCAGACATCTAGTGAGAATGAGAATGAACTTGTTTCAAAACCGAATCGGTGCTTGACTTTCGATCTCATTTTTGCAACATTAAGAGAGATAATTTAAAGGAATAAGGTGTCCTATGGATGTTTCCACCGAACTTCAGCTGCTTTTCGAATTGGTAGGATCACGCCGCTCGTGACTCGCTTCCACTTCCTGCTCTGATTTTTGTTCGATCAGCATCTCCTGAATGTGAGAAACAAGCTCGCCTCCCAGTAGCAGGATGACGGCTGCGATCCAAGCCCACAAAATCAGCGTAATCACGATGCCCAGAGGTCCATAAACCAGGTTGTAGTTGGCGAACTTTTGAATGTAACCGATGAACAAGATGCGTCCGCCCAGGAAAAGCAAAGCAGCCAGAAGCGCCCCTGTAAATGCCGCGCTCGCAGCTGGTTTCTTGCGGGGAACAAAGCGATAGGTGAGGTAGAAGGTGACAAAGAGGAGCACCCCTGGAAGCATCCATTGGATCGCTCTGAAGATCAATCTGTTACCGGAGAGGAACAGAAGGTCCTCCACTATCAATTCCAACAGGAGCCGTGAACCCAGAGCCAGCACGAACAGGACTCCGATTGTCAGTGTCATCAGCAGTTCGATTAGGGTTCGCTTGAGAAATCCGTAAGGCTCATCCGCATTGTAGGCAATGTTCAATGCCTTGGTAATGACCCCGAAAACCCGCGATCCGCTCCAGATGAGAAGAAGAAACGAAAAGAAGCTGACTCCGCCGCGTGCCTGAATCGTATCCTGAACGATCTGCCGGATTTGTTCCACGCCACCGGGCAGGAAATTACCCATGAGACGTGTACCCTGTTGAATTGCCCATTCGGGATTGACAAAATAGGCTGCGATGCTGGCGGCGGCTAACAAGAGAGGGAATAAAGACAGCAAACTATAGAAAGCAATAGCAGCTGCCCACTGCGGCCCACTGTCGCGCATAAAATCCTTAAAGGATTGGATAGAGACACTGCCAATTTGTCCCAGCCCGTTCCGGGAAAAAAACTGTTCCATTTCCATTTTTTATTGCGGGTCTAATTCAGGCGGCTCTGCCCCGTCCCAGTGATCGAGAAATTCGCGGGCATGTTCGGTCAAATCGGGATACGGCCGACAAGGTATTGCACCTGGTCAACCAGGGCAGCCGCCCGAGGCAGGGCAACGGCAATGGACATTGTGATGAGCCACCACACATCCAATCGGGAGTGTTCAGTCCATCTGGGCTTATTGTCACCGGCATCAGACTTGTTCACGATGTGCTTCGCCTAGACTCTGCCCTTCACGTTGATTGGCCGCGCGCTCGATCCGCCTCAGACGGTTCATGAACAAAACCAAAGCCGCCAGTGTGTAGGCTGTGCCCATAGGAATCCACATGATCGCTCCGGCGAGCTGCTGGTCTTCGAGATGTGTCAAGCCCCAAGCTTGGGTCGTCGAGGCATAGGCTTCATACCAGGGAGTCGGTGCGAACGTAAGGAGCACGCCGAGCAAGCCGGATTGTAGCGCCATTGTGAATAATGCCAGCGTATCCAGATTGCTGCGGCTGAGGCGCGTAATCCCCCGCCAGAAAAGCACGGATGTACCAAAAAAGGTAATATGTTCCAGCGTGTGCAGCGTTTCATTTTGCAGCGCAGCCTGATAGAACCGCGGCGCGTGCCATGTCCACAATACCAAAGCGCTCAAGGCCCACGCGACCTGCTGTTGCGTTAATGCACGCCAGACTGATTTCAACCATTCCAGCCTGTGCCACCATTTGCCTACTTTTCTTTGAGCGAATTGCGGAAACGCCAGCAGGAAAGGAGCAGGGGAAACGCCCAAAACGAATAATGGCGGGGCGACCACAATGAGCAGAGTATGCTGAATCATGTGAGCCGAAAAAAGCGCCGTGGCTAATGCATCCAGCGGCGAAATAAGCGCCAGGAAGAGTGTGAACAGCCCGGCGGCGAAACTGGCAGTGCGCCAATGCAGTGTCGCATCCCGGCCTCCGGTTCGTCCTCGCAGCTCCCGCACGCCGGCTGCATAGATGCATCCGCTGAGCGTCAGGCTAAATACAATAAAAGGATCCCAGTTCCACGCGCTCCAGAGGTCGTGC
>JAICRQ010000223.1 GCA_025966435.1 Anaerolineales bacterium
AGCCGGTTGAAATCGACGACGGGCTGGACCGTTGCCTGCTGAAACAAATCGAAATCACGCGCCCGCACATTGACCACTTGCCCAATGATCAGGTCGGGAGGATACCCTCCGCCCAGCCCGGACGTCAAGACCAGATCACCGGGTTGTACAATCACATCCTGCGGGATGAGCTCCAGCGTCAGGTCGCCGGTCACCGAGCCGACCAGCGATGCCTCTGTCTCCGCGTTTTGGAGACGAACGTTGACACTCGAGGCGGGATCGGTGATCAACTGCACGCGCGCCGCATCCGCGATGACGGCATCGATGCGCCCGATCAATCCCTGGTTCGTGACGACCGGCATCCCGCGCAGGATTCCCTCGTTGGAGCCGCGGTTGATGATCACATAATGCAGGAATGGGCTCGGGTCGCGTCCGATCACCGCGGCGGCTCGGTACGTATTTTCCGGTCTCACCCGCACGAAATCTACCAGCGCCGCCAGGACTTGCGTCTCGCCGACCTCCTGCTGCAGCTGAATCACCTGTGCCTGCAACTCAGCCACTTCACTTTCCAACTCTGCATTGCGCTGGCGTAAGGAGGCCATATCGCGCGGCGAGGTGAAAAAATCCTGCACCGCCATATAGCGGGCGGAGAACCAGGCTTGTACATTGACCAGCGAACCGGTGAACACATTGGAAGCGCTGCTAAAATACCCTCCGAGAGCCAGCGCCATAATTCCCCCGACGATCAAAAAGATGATCGTTGTCTGAAGCGTACGTGGAAACAGATTTCTCATTGTAATTGTGCAAACAGGATTGCCAATGTAGGCAATCAAAAAACGCTACACCCGGTGCCGCGTGCTGCCGCGCTCCAAGCCGACCAGATAGCGGCTCAGCGTATCAAAGTTTTCAAAGACCATTCCCGCACCGCGAGCGACGCAGGTAAGAGGGTCTTCCGCGACCCAAACGCGCAGCCTGAGCTCATCCGTCAGGCGATCTGCCAGTCCGTGCAAAAGACCGCCTCCGCCTGCAAGACAGATTCCGATGTCCATCAGGTCTGCCACGATCTCCGGCGGGATTTCATCCAGCGCGTCACGGATGGTATCGACGATCACCTGAACGGAACCCGCCAGCGCCTCACGCATCTCAATCGACGAGATCTCAATGCTCTCCGGTAAGCCGGTCACCAGGTTGCGCCCGCGCACTTCCATCGTCCTCTCGGGCTGCAGCGGGTACGCCGACCCGATCTTCCATTTGATCTGTTCGGCAATCCCCTCACCGACCAGAAGATTATATTTATTCCGCAGGTACTGCACGATATCCTGATCCATCTCATCGCCAGCCACGCGCAGAGACCGGGACGCCACAACACCGCTCATGGACATGACCGCGACCTCGGTGGTGCCGCCGCCGATATCCACGACCATGCTTCCCTTGACCTCCGCCAGTGGGAGCCCGGCACCCAGGGCAGCCGCGATCGGCTCCTCGATCAGAAACGCAGAGCGCGCCCCGGAAGCCATGACCGCGTCATAGACCGCGCGCTTTTCGACTTCCGTCACGCCGGTTGGAATCCCAACCACGACCCGCGGGCGCGGTAACGGGACAACGCTCTGTTCATGGACTCGACCAATAAAATATTCCAGCATCACCTGTGTAATATCAAACTCCGAGATCACGCCGTCTCTCAGAGGACGAATCACCGCGACACTGCTTGGGGTGCGACCCATCATCTCCTTGGCTTCCAGGCCAATGGCAAGAGGCTGACGTCCCCGCTTATCGATCGTTACCCAGGAGGGCTCGTTGATGACAATCCCCTTGCCGCGCACGTTTACTAATGTATTCGCGGTCCCCAGGTCAATTGCAATATCCAGTGAAAAGAGGCCCAAAAGCCAATTTATCGGGTTAAAGGCCAAAGCAGGCTCCTCAATGAGGCGTGCATAGTAGTATGAATTGCTGAAGTATTATACCTAACAATTCGTATCCCCGCGGGGAAGCGGGGGGTTAATATACCAAGTATCACCATACTTTATCCCTACGCGAAGGAGACGCCATGTCTAATATTGCACTTGTAACAGATAGCACGACCTACATGCCGCCCGATCTGGTGAGGAAATACAATATTTCAGTTGCTCCGCAGGTCCTTATCTGGGGCGATCAGACCTATAAAGATGGTGTGGACATCGAGTCTCGCGAATTCTTCACCCGATTAAAGACAGCCAAGGTGATGCCGACCACATCGCAGGTAGCCGTCATTTCCTTCCAGGAGATCTTTCAGGAACTGGTGGAAAAAGGACATGAGGTCATCGCGCTCCTGGTTTCTTCCAAGCTTTCCGGAACTACGCAATCTGCCGCGCAAGCCAGGGATTTGATGGGCACAGGCAGAGACAAGGTTCATGTGGTGGATAGCCAGTCGGTGGCGATGGCGCTTGGGTTTCAGGTGCTGGCGGTGGCGCGTGCGCTGGAGGATGGTGCAAGCCTGAAGGACGCCATCGCGCTGGCTGAAAGATCGTACCAGCACACTGGCGTGGTCTTCGCCGTAGATACACTCGAATTTCTACATCGCGGCGGTCGGATTGGGGGCGCACAGCGCTTCCTGGGGACGATGTTGAATATGAAGCCCATCCTCGCCATTCAGGACGGGCGCGTAGAAGGTGTGGACCGCATCCGTACGAAAAGCAAGGCACACGACCGCGTCCTGGAGCTGGTCACAGAAAAGATCGCCGGACGATCACCGGTTCGGCTGGCGACACTTCACGCCAATGCCACAGAAGATGCGAAGGCGCTGTTGGCCAGAGCCGAGCAGGCGCTGAACCCCGTCGAAAGTGTCTTCACCGAAGTCAGTCCCACAGTCGGTACACATGCCGGGCCGGGTACCGTGGGGCTTGCGTTTATGGCTGGTCTGTAATTTCCCTCTTCATTTCTGCCCCTCTCAGCGAAGCACTTCGCACGGAGAGGGGTATTTCTTTATACGGGTATAATTAAAGATATGAAGCACCCAGATCCTCCCGTCCACGGCGCCGCGCCGCTGGTCCACAGGACGGTTCCACTCGTCATCGGTATCGCAGGCGGGTCAGGGTCTGGCAAGACCACCGTCGCGCAGGAAATCCTTCAGCGGGTGGGGCCGGACCGGATTGCATTTCTCCAACACGACTCCTATTACAAAGACTTAAGCGGGCTGCCTCCCATCCAGCGCGCGGAAGTCAACTTCGATCATCCCAACTCACTCGAGACTGAGCTGCTCATCGAACACATCGCCACTCTGCGTGATGGGAAGGCTGTCGAGGTGCCGATTTACGATTTTTCCACCCATAGCCGCACCACAAGGACATTTACCGTACAACCCCGCCGCGTGATCCTGGTGGAGGGGATTCTTATTTTTACCGAAGCCGCGCTGCGAGATATGTTCGACGTGAAGATCTTCGTAGACACGGACTCAGACCTGCGCCTGATCCGCCGCCTCGAGCGCGACATTGCTGAACGCGGACGAACCGTTCAGTCTGTGATAAAACAATATCAAACCACTGTCCGCCCGATGCACCTGGAATTCGTCGAGCCATCGAAGCGTTATGCTGATGTCATTATCCCTGAAGGAGGATTCAACACTGCGGCACTTGACATGGTCGTGGCGAGGGTGGATGCGCTTTTGAAGTAACAAGAAAACCTGTCAGGTTTACAAACAAAAGGAGAGAAATTAAATGGCAAAACAATGGTCGAAACCACCGGAGATGCAGATCGACCCCAAGAAGAAATACAAAGCACGTATGGAAACCGATAAGGGAACAATGGTCATTGAGCTCTTCGCAGATAAAACGCCTAAGACTGTGAACAACTTTGTCTTCCTGGCGCGGGAAGGGTTTTATGAAGGCGTCATGTTTCATCGCGTAATCTCGAATTTTATGGTGCAAGGCGGCGACCCAACCGGGCGCGGCTCTGGAGGACCTGGTTACAAATTTGAGGATGAATTTCACCCGAGCCTCAGGCATGACAAACAGGGAATCCTCTCTATGGCGAACGCGGGACCCGGCACGAACGGTTCGCAGTTCTTTATCACACATGGACCGACCCCACATTTGGATAATAGGCACAGCGTCTTCGGGCAGGTCGTGGAAGGCTTGGATGTGCTGATGTCCATCCCGCCGCGAGATCCCGGTAATGTGAATGCCCCGGCTGTAAAGATTAACCGTGTCACCATCGAAGAAAGCGACTAAGCAAGCCTCCGCAAAAAAATCCAAGAGCGCGCAGCGAAGAGCAAATAACAACTCTGCGCGCTCTTCCCGCGTCGAAGCAAAAGAGGCACAGCAAACCGTTCTGTCCGAGATCGTACAACCCAAGGCCTACAATAAACCCGGCAGCTCAAGGTTCTTAACGAATATACTGCGCATCCTTGCCTTATTTGCCGTCGTTGGAATCACGCTTTACATCTATAGCATCCGTAACCGGGTGGAGCAATTCGCCGGGTTTGGATATCCCGGCATCTTTTTGATCGCGCTGCTCGCCAATGCGACGGTATTGCTCCCGGCGCCTGGCGTCGCTGTTATTTATGCCATGGGAGCTATCTTCAATCCATTTGGTGTGGGGCTGGCAGCAGGGCTTGGTGGAACGATCGGAGAGCTCTCGGGCTATCTGGCGGGCTTTGGCGGCCAGGCGGTTGTGGAACGCACGGATATCTACAACCGCATCAAACCCTGGGTGGATAAATACGGTGGCTGGGCAATATTGGTCCTTTCTGCCATTCCCAATCCATTCTTCGATATCGCAGGGATTGCGGCGGGTATCGCAAAAATGCCGCTACAAACGTTTCTCCTGTTCTCCGGCATTGGACAATTGATTAAGATGACTGCCTTTGCCCTGGCGGGGCATTATTCCATCTCACTGCTTTCCACCTTCTTCGAATAAGGAGCGCCAAATGTCCGAATACAGTCAGATCGATTCGTATCTCGAAGCAAACCTCGATAAAAGCCTAGCGGAGCTTTCCCGGCTGGTGGCGCAGCCCAGCGTCGGCGCGCAGAATTTGGGGATGAAGGAGTGTGCTGCCCTCGTCGGCGAGATGCTCAAAGCACGCGGCTTCGACGTGCAGATCATGGAAACATCCGGCGCGCCGGTGGTCTATGGCGAGCGCAAGGGGAAATCAGACAAAACGCTCTTGATCTACAACCATTACGACGTCCAGCCGCCCGAGCCGCTCGAGCTCTGGGACACGCCGCCCTTCGAGCCCAGCCTACGGGATGGCAAACTGTACGGGCGCGGTGTGAGCGATGATAAGGGTCATATTGTTTCGCGACTGTTTGCGATCGATGCACTCCTCGAGACGGAAGGTGAGCTTCCGTGCAATATCAAGTTCATCATTGAGGGCGAAGAGGAAACTGCCAGCGTTAATCTGTTTGAATTTATTGCCCGGAACAAGGACTTGCTGCAAGCCGATGCCTGTATGTGGGAATTTGGCAGTGTAGATCACCGAGAAGTGCCGATGCTTTACCTCGGCTTGCGCGGCATCTGCTATGTGGAGCTAAGCGTCGAGACGGCTGCCACCGACGTCCACTCCGGGATGGGCGGCTCGATCTTCCCGAACGCGGCGTGGCGGCTGGTGTGGGCATTAGCGACGCTCAAAGGAGAGGATGAACGGATTCGCATCCCGGGCTTCTATGACGGAATCGAATCTCCATCGGCGCGTGACCGGGAGCTGTTCGAGGCATTGCCAGATGTCGGCGAAGAATACAAGTCGCGCTACGGGGTCAAAGAGTTTATCAAGGGTCTCACGGATGGAATCGAGCTCAAGATGGAAGAAGTCTTTGCACCCACCTGCACGATCTGTGGGTTGACCTCGGGCTATCAGGGTCCCGGCTCAAAGACTGTCCTGCCCGCCCGCGCCTCGGCAAAAGTGGACTTCCGCCTGGTGCCGGGCCAGCACCCTGATGACATCCTGCAGAAACTGCGTGCCCACCTCGACGCGGAAGGCTTCAGCGATGTGCAGATCACCGACCTTGGCGGCGACCCGCCTGCGCGTACCGACC
The DNA here is from genome assembly GCA_025966435.1 of Anaerolineales bacterium. Lineage (GTDB taxonomy): Bacteria > Chloroflexota > Anaerolineae > Anaerolineales > Villigracilaceae > Defluviilinea. The sequence goes on from JAICRQ010000223.1 coordinate 5,988, forward strand.
CCGACGACCCTTTCATTCAGCTTGTGAAAAACACATCCGAAGAGGTGTATGAGATGCCGATGCAGCTGGTCCCCCTGATCGGCGGCTCGGGTCCCAGCTACCCGTTCGTACACGA
>JAICRQ010000131.1 GCA_025966435.1 Anaerolineales bacterium
ACTTTGGCGATTTTGTTGCTCAACCCGTCCGAGTCGCCGCGCACGCGCAGGACAACGCGCTGGGCACCCACGAGCCGGGACTGTAGATTCTCAGGCGTATCTTCCGTCACGATTTGACCTTTATTGATGATCAACACCCTGTCACAGATCTGCTGTGCTTCCGAAAGAATATGTGTCGAAAGCAAAACAGTGCGATCCTTGCCGATCTCGCGAATGACATTCCGCATTTCGACAACCTGCGCGGGGTCGAGCCCGATCGTTGGCTCATCAAGGATCAACACCTCCGGACGGTGGATCAGGGCTTGTGCCAATCCCACGCGTTGACGCATGCCTTTAGAAAACGTTCCGATATAACTATCGGCGCGGTCATGAAGGTTAACACCTTCCAGGGTTTCATAAGCGCGCTCTTCGGCGTTGGGAATGCGCCGCAAATCCGCCATGAATTTCAGGTAATCCAACGCGGTCATATCCTCGTAGAGGGGGACAGTTTCCGGAAGATAACCAACCCGCTTGCGGACTTCCATAGATTCTTCCACCACATCATAGCCCGCTACTACCGCTGTTCCGTCTGTGGGCGGCATGTAACCTGTCAGGATTCGCATGGTGGTTGTCTTACCCGCGCCGTTCGGGCCGAGGAAACCTACAATTTCTCCCTGTTCGGCATCAAAGGTGAGGTTGTCAATGGCGCGCCGCGCGCCGTAGTCTTTGGTGAGACCATTGACCTGGATCATTGGTGCTCCTTAAAAAAAGTGGGATGTACGCAAACAAACAAAAGGCACGCGTGCCGGTGGGCAGCCGTGCCGTTTACTCTGGTATCGAGAATACTATACAGAAATTTAAAATCAAAGTCAAGTAACTCACAGGCTTCTAATCAAACGCTAATCTGTTAAATGTTATTCACACATTATTCACCGCACTATCGTTGGCGAACGTGAGGTGAAGAGTCAGAATAATAACCCACTGACGTAAATGCTACCTTAAGAAAAAGTACCAGATGCCAGCCGCACCCGCAATACACAATAAAAGGATCAATAGCCCCGCGAGCATGAGCATCCAGCCATTGGAGGTATCAGGTGTAATGGTGGGGCTGGATGTAAGAGGGGAAGAACGACGGGGTGTTTCAACGACTGGACGGGAGACAGACATGACGTTCTGATTCGCAGTATTCATCATTCCTTCTACAAAATCCGGGATTCCATTTCGGTTCGCATCCAGCTTGCCCATCGCTTCTTCATATCGTGCGCGAGCTTCGGGAGGTAGATGTTCCAGCCCATCAAATTCCTTTCCGTCCACAATAATCTTCATGCTGTTTACCACGTGATGACCTGCTGTAATGTTTTCTAAAACATCTGGGGCGCCGTCTTTATCTTTATCTGCAAAAATATTCATAGTTTCGAATGCATCGGGGATTTGATTGTTGTTCGCGTCGCCTAACGATTGCATTGCCTGTTCATATTTTTTGCGAATGTCGGGCGGCATCTCCTCAACGCGATTATAGGTCTTACCGTCGATCACAATAACTTTTGGGTTCATCATTGCCTCCAGGGAACAAACAAAATAAGTCCAAGTTTACCTCCATTGGCTGATTTATAGAATCAGTAGATTACGAAACAAGAGAGGTCCGAAAACAGGAGGTGCGGCGTATGCCGCACCCCCTGTTTTCGGGTATTTTTTCAATTCTTGTAAGGTACCGATAATACGAGTAAACTCTATGCAATGGAGATGTCATGACCGAGTTGATCTATCAGACGGACAGCTATATAAAGGAATTCGATGCGAAAGTGACGTCTGTTTTGCCGGAGGAACGCGCCTTCGTCCTGGACCGTACCGCGTTTTATCCGGGTGGAGGCGGGCAGCCCTGCGATTTTGGAACAGTGACAATCGATGGCGTGACCTATCCAGTGAATAAGGTAAAAAAGCAAGGTGATGAGGTTTTGCACTTCCTTGGTGGGGATGCATCTCTGCCGGCCGTCGGCTCCGCTGCTCACGGGATTCTAGATTGGGAACGGCGATACCGGTTGATGCGTACCCACACCGCGCTTCACATCCTGTGCGGCACTGTGTTCCGCGACTATGGCGCGTTAGTGACCGGCGGTGAGATGGAACCGGGGAAGGGACGCCTGGACTTCGAGTTTGAAACAATGCGGGGGGAGCTTGTCCGCGAGATCGAAGCCGCGATCAACAAGGAGGCGGCACAGGGACGTGAGATTCGTGTCCAGATCCTGCCACGTGAAGAAGCATTTCAAATTCCCGACCTGATTCGCACGAAGATTAACCTCCTTCCCCCGGGCATCTCCCACGTCCGGACGGTTGAGATCGTTGGACTGGATTTGCAGGCGGACGGCGGGACACATGTACGTAATACGAGTGAAGTAGGTACGATCCGGGTTGCCAATTACAAGAGCAAGGGCGCCATTAATAAACGGATCTATATCGAGATCGAATAATTAAAAAGGAGAAGAGAATGAAAAACAAATATATGGTTCTGTTTGCTGTATTATCGTTAGTTGTATCATCACTGGCGTGTGCCGTCGGGAACACGGAATTAGGTCTGACGAACCTGCGTATGGCGTTTGACCAGGATGGGGAGAATCCCACGACAACATTTGCCTCCACCGATGTGTTCTACGCAGTCGCGGACCTTGCGAACGCGCCGCAGGGCACGAACGTGGAAGCCAAATGGACCGCGGTCAATGCCGCAGATACCGAGCCTAACCTCGAATTCCAGACACAGACTCTGGATATCACTGAGGAGACCTTTACAGGAACGATCTATTTCCAGCTTTCCAACGATGACGGTTGGCCCACGGGACAGTATAAGGTGGACTTGTACTTGAATGGCAACCTGGCACAGTCGGCTGAGTTCAGCGTGCAGTAACCAGTGTAGGCAATAAAAGTTCTGCCCGCACGATTTGCCACGCAAATCGAACTGCGGGCAGAGCTTTTATTAGGACAGCAACACCTGTCCGCAATATTCACACTTATCCATGCCCAGCTCCAGTGTGCCGCCGCAGTTTGGGCACTGGATGGTCTCCACTTTGATGGGATAACCCTGTGCCTTGAACGTGGCTTCGTTCTCTGCCAGGTCTCCGCGTAATCGTTTGAGGCGCGCCAGATAGGCATCGCCGGTCACTTCACCGGATTGTCGCAGGCGCTCCACATCCGCAATAGACTCTTTCAACATACGGCGTTGTGCTTCGAGCGACTCCCGGCTCGTATTCTGGAACGATACTTTCATCTCAGGCTTCGGCGGGATCGAAGCCAGAACGCCCGCGATTACAAGGATGATCGTGGAGACGATCACGCCAACGATCAAAGGCGTATATTGAAACCCCGGAATCGAACTGGAATTGATCTTCTCCACCTGCACTTCGCTGCCATCGGCGATGACAACGTAACGATCTGTCCCCAGTCTGCCAACGTCGATGCGGGTGATGGGTGTGTCATGCGTGGACAGATTATTACGCGAGCCATCCTCCGTGAAGATGGCAACCTCACCGCTTTCAGCGCCAATCACGGCTTCCTGTTTTCCATCCCCGTCCACGTCGATGCCTGAGATCTCATTGACCTTGTCGGAAAGCGATCCGCTCCAGAGTTGCTCGCCCGTGCTCGAGAATGCCCACACGCCACCGTCTTTCCCCCCTGCCACAATCTCGCGGGAGGAGGGGTCGCCGTTTAATTCCACTTCACGCACTTCGCTGACAGCCTGCCCGAGCTGCTTGCTGAAAAGAGTGCTCCCATCGACGGCACTAAAGATAAAGAAGGCGCCATATTCGCCGCCCGTAATGATTTCGCTGTTGCCATCACTGTTTAGATCAAAGGCGCGCAAACGCCGGAGGATCTCCTGACTCTGCGTCCAGACCTGATTGCCCTGCTCATCATAGACGGCTAAATTCCCATCATTGGTCGCTGTCGCGAGATGAGGCTGCCCGCCGATCCGTGCGTCATCCATACCGCGCACTTCGTTTGTCCCCAAAGTAGATATCCAGAGCGGCTCGCCCTCGAGGTTGAGGGAGAGAAGCTTGCCGCTCGAATCGCCCAGAACGATCTGAGGTCCAGACGCGAATCGGATAAGTGCCACCCGAGCCGGGAATCCGATATTGAGATTCGTCGCCATGGTTTCGGTCTGTCCATTGCTGATCACATCGACCGACATGCCTGTACCCACGTAATAAACAATAATATCTTCCATGCCATCGCTGTTCACATCACCGAGCGTGGTCTTGGGTGAGTCATAATCGAGGCTGAGCATGACCTCGCCGCTCCCGTCATAGATGCTGATGTTGGATGTGTTCTGGATAAACAAGTCATCCTGGTCATCTCCCATCACGTTGATGACCTTCATGCTTTCCGCTGTGCCATACGATTGCGACCAGGCAACCTCCCCGCCAAACTTTTGAGCAGACACCGCGCCGCTGAAGGAAAAGGCAGCCGCGACTGCCATGACAAGACAAACCAAAATAATTGCAATAGCGAAGGGAATGATTTTGCGATTCATTTACATAGCCTTTCTTTGGAGGAGGGAGTAAGCGGAATGAAGAAATGCAAGGATATTTTCAGACTCGATCTCTTCGTGAAGAGAATTGGCAGTGACGTCAATAATGCCGCCTTCGGTGTTCAACTGCGAGATGGTATATTTACCGATGCTGGCGCCCTGCCGAAATTCTGTATTTGGAACGATCTGGTACAGCTCGGGATTCACGGCAATGCGGACTTTCAGATGTTGTGCGGCGCCTTTGTATTTTTCAGGCTTCATCTTCATCTTGCCGCTGATGCGGCTGCGCTTCCAGTAGGATTTACGTTTCTTCGATTTTTGAATTGCTGAGACGCGCAGGATATTTCCATCATACAACTTTGCCTTCAAAGCGAGCCATTCATCCCGGAAGTGCTGGGTGATACGGTTCTGCGTGTCTTGGGTCTCGCGCGCTACTTTTGTATCGAGCATCGCTCCGGTCAGATCGAGATGGCCGAGAAAAGATGATTCTGGTTTGAGGTCGTCACGCAGGGTGTGCAGAATTTGCTTTATGCCAGTATATCGTGGAGAGAATTCATGCGAGTCGCTCTTCCGCAGACTGCGTGCTATGACGAACGCCGCGGCCCATAACGCTATGCCTCCCACAGTGAATACAAAGGAGGTATATCCGAGTGCGAGCAGTATCCCATCGATTCCCATCAGACCCACCCCGGCAAAAAAGATCATCATCGGAACCCAGCGCCAGCGGTCGCCGGCAGATTCGGTCTTTTGAATCTCAACGACAAACTTATCCATTCCTTCGATGACGGCATCCGGGTCATCCGCGATCGAAAGATAGACGGGCGTGTAGTCTTTTCTTCCCGCAGTTGGAGGGGGAGTCTTTTTGCGGGCGGTATTGAGGAGATAAAAGAAGAGAGCAACCGCGCCAATAAGCGATCCACAAAGGACAATTTCCATGAAGGCTCCCTAATTAGCTGTGATTTTTCCGGCGTTTATGTCACGCTCGATATAGGAGTGCAATCTGGCATAGCCATTATTCATTACGGATTGAAGCATTTGGCGAACTTCGTCACTCGAGTTTTCCGGGGGTTTTGTGAGATAAACTCCCAGATGAGTTCCATTTTCTAGTGGGGTAAGATGACGAGTGCAAATGTATGAAATTCCAAGAGCAGATTGCTCCAGGGTGTAATACTCAAATGGCTTCCAATCCAAAATTTTACTGTAGATATGCAAATCGCCGTGCGCGCAATGAAATCCTGCGTCTTCACGCACCCGCCCACCCAGCGTATCTATTCGTTCTGCATAATCGTAGCCCAGAAAGCCTGCCTCTAGATCGGGCTTGGTCAAATACCCCCATATCAGTGTTGGCGGGTAGGGGAGGTCTATTTCCAAAGATACCCAGGCTTCTTCTTTGCTAACGAAATTTCTTTTTCGTTCCTGCGCGTTTTCCCACACGGGAGCCAAATCAAACACCTGCATTTTTACTTCTCCAAGGTGTTCATAGGACTCCGTATGGGAAATCAGGGGCTGGCTTAATTCGGAAAGATGGAGTGCATCTGCCGCAGCCTGGCTGAACAAGGCATAGGCTTTTATGCCCGTCTGTTCAATCACATGATTTTTTAGCATTCGATGAGGAACGATCACATCTGCGCCTAAAAGTTCTTCGCGGTCCCCAAGTTTCTGGACAATATATTCGCCATAGTGAACGCACAATTTCAAGTCCAGCTTATGAATATTTCGGCAGGCGCGGCAGGGGCAGGTGGTATTGAATTGCATTTGCCGCAGGGTTTCTAAAAACACAATGTAAAGGTTTTCCAGTGTTTCCAGAAAGGTCTGCGGATTGACAAAACATAGTTCCGGGGTGTACATAAAGATCGCATCCCCTCGGAACCCCGAAATTTTCAACGGAAACTTGATATGGTTCAATTGAGCGTCGAAGAGACTTTGCAGAATCTCATGAGCATGATCCAGCTCTGACTCAGTGAGATATTCGGTATAGCCAGAGATATCGGTAATGATGAAGAAGCCTTTGTTCGCCATGGATACCTTTATAATCTATACAATGCCTCGCGTCCTCTACACTGCCTTCGACATTGTGCCGAGCCCCAAAGGGGCATCGACGCATATTTTGCATAACATCCGCGGGCTCGTCAATAGCCAGTTTGACGTTCACCTTCTTACGCCGAATGATGGCTTGCTCCCGCCGGAGGATACGGTGGAAGGCGCGCGGGTGACACGCGTCTCTCAGAGCCTCTCGCAAAACTTTTTAGAGCGGGCAACCTACTTCGGGAAAGCCGTCCTTGCCCATCTTACTCTTCATCCCGGTTATGATGTCGTGCATTATCGTAACACTTGGGAAGGGCTGGCGGTCGCGCAGAATAAAAAGCGCTTTGGCTATAAAACGCTTTTTGAAGTGAACGGACTTCCCTCCATCGAGCTCAAATATCATTATCCGGGAATCGATTTAAACCTGCTCTCGAAGATCAAGGAGCAGGAAATTGCGACGCTGCATCTGAGTGATGCGATCATTTGCCCTTCGAACGTGACACGCGACTACATCGCTTCGCTCGGGCTCGACCGGAAACGGATCACCGTGATCCCTAACGGAGTCAGCCCTTCTGATTTTCCTCCATCTCCGCTCCCTAACCGGAGAGGTCGCGTTCCCGTTTTGCTCTACATCGGCACCCTCGCCGACTGGCAGGGACTCGACGTCGTTATCAAATCCCTTCCTAAAATTCTGGAGCAACAACCGGTCCAGCTACGCGTCGTTGGGCGCGGGCGTTCGCGCCAGAGAAAATTGTTGGCTAAGCAGATCCGCAAGTTAGGTGTGGAAGGAAACGTAATCGTCCAGCCTGCTGTCCCTCATCACGAAGTCCCTGCAGTGATCGCCGAATCGGACGTCTGCCTCGCCCCGCTGGGACTCAACGACCGGAATGTGACGCAGGGCGCCTGTCCGATCAAGTTGCTGGAATACATGGCATCCTCTCGACCGTTGATCGCTTCGAATATGCCGATCGTGCGTGAACTCGTCCGCGAGGATGTAGATGGACTACTCTTTTCGCCCAATGACCCCGAAGATCTGGCGCGCCAGGTATTGACGTTACTGAATGACGACGAGCTATCAAGACGACTCGCTGACTCAGCTACCGAACGCGCGCTCACCAAATTTACCTGGCACGAAGCGCAGAAGAAGCTCATAAAGGTTTACGGCAGGCTACTGGCTTGAGTCTTTCGATTCATCTCTTTCATCGCAGGGATGAACGCCATACTCAGCGTGGTAATCAAAAAAGTAATTGCCAGACCGATCATCATTATGAATGTGCCGAACCTGTCTGTGAGAATCCCACCGAGCAGCATTCCCAGCGGCATCGCGATCCACGCGCCGGCTGTGATCGCGCCGAAGACGCGCCCGCGCATGTGGGGAGGAATCCGCTCGAATTCTATGGCTCCAATGATTGGATTCAGCGGTCCTGCGCCGATGCTGGTGATCAAGGTCACTACGGTGAGCACCCAGATAGGTGGATAGAGCGCGTACACCCAAAAACGAAATCCTGTTAAAACAAAGGCAGCGACGAATGTTGCATGCCGCGGCAGGCGATGACCAATTGCTGCAAAGATCAACCCGCCGATCACGGCGCCACCTCCGTTGGCGGCAATGAGCAAGCCCAGGTTCAGCGCATTCCCATACACTTCGTTGACGTAGACAGGCTGCAGTACGCCGCCAAAGATCGCGTCGAGGAAATTTGTCAGCATGACAATGACGACAATAGACAGGATTAACGAGTCGTTTGCGATAAATCGCAATCCATCCCGTAATTCGTCAAAATATCTTCCAGTCTTCTGCTCTTTCTCAGCCAGTTTTGGCACAGGGACAAAAAATCCAATGATCGCGGCAGACACAATGAAAGAAGCGGC
>JAICRQ010000367.1 GCA_025966435.1 Anaerolineales bacterium
CTGCGTGACCCGGGGCCGTATCAGGTGCAGGCAGCGATTAGCGCGCTGCACGCCCAGGCACCCACCGCGGAGGCGACCGATTGGCGTCAGATCGCGATGCTGTATGAAACCCTGGCAAGGATAATGCCGTCGATGGTGGTCGAGGTGAACCGCGCTGTAGCTATTGGGATGGCAGAGGGGCCAGAGATCGGGCTGAAGATGCTGCTGCAGCTCGAAGATCAAGCAGAGAACTTTTATCCTTACCATGCAGCGCGCGCCGATCTGCTGCGTCGAACGAACCAGCGCGAAGCCGCTGCAGATGCCTATAAGCGCGCGCTTGATCTGTGCGGAAACAGCGCCGAGCGCGCCTATCTCCAGCGACGGCTGGACGAGATGCAGTAAGTTGGACACTTGCACCGAACGCAAGTGCCGGGGAGTATCCGACTTACTGCGTGTCAGCAGTATAATTTAACCTCTCATGGCACAATCGACCACTCAGGAAGCGCTTTGGCGGGCGCGAGCGTTAATTGACACGCGATATACGCAGCCTCTTGATTTGGATGAGCTCGCCCGAATTGCTAACTTTTCGCGCTATCATTTTTTACGAGCCTTCCGTCGCGCCTTTCACGCAACTCCCCACGAATACCTGACCCGCAAACGTATCGAGCGCGCCAAGGAGCTGCTGGCGCAAAGTGAGCTAACGGTCACCGAGATCTGCTTCGAGGTGGGCTTTGAAAGCTTAGGATCGTTCAGCACACTGTTTCATAAGCTCGTGGGCTGGTCCCCTTCCATCTATCGGGCTCGCGCCTGGGAGATGCGGAAGAATCCGCTCAAATTTATTCCGAATTGTTATGTGATCATGCATGGCATCCGGGTCTCAGACCCGGAGGAATAAGCTTCCTTCGGGTCTTTTGATTCGAGAACCCTCGAAAGCGCAATTTTCAAGAAGCATTTATAGAACGGGCGTGCTAAGATCAGAACAAATCAACATGAGGAGGCACTGCCATGATTGAACGTGTTGGAACCGTATCCCTGTTTGTCAGCGATCAAGACCGCGCCAAGGATTTCTACACCCGCATCCTCGGCTTTGAATTGCGTCAGGATGCACCTTTGTATCCGGGTGCGGCGAACCGCTGGGTTTCTGTCGCTCCGAAAGGCGCAGAAACCGAAGTCACATTGTATTTGCCCGACCAGGATTGGGAGCACTATCGCCAAACCGTCGGTAAGTCCCAGGCGTTGACGTTCAATGTGCACGACATGAGCGCTCTCGTTGCAGACCTCAAAGCAAAAGGTGTCGTATTCACACAGGAGCCAGACCCTCAGCCCTGGGGAACGTACGCGATGATTCGCGACTCGGAGGGCAATCAATTGATTTTGGTAGAGCTACCGAAGTAAAGAGGACAGCATAAAATATGATTACGAAGCTTTCGCATGCGGGGCTTATGGTGCGCGACCAGGCACAAGCCTACGATGTGTATGTCAACAAACTTGGCTTCAAGGTCCAGACCGACATGACTATGGATAATGGATTTCGCTGGTTAACGGTCAGCCCACCAAACCAGCCCGATTTGCAGATTGTCCTGTCCGAACCGGTCGAGCCGATGTTCGCGCCTGAACTCATCCCCCACGTACGCGCTCTGCTCGATAAAGACGCGATGAGCGGCGGCGTTTGGGAGTCCGACGATTGCCAAAAAACGTATGATGACCTGATAGCCAAGGGAATCGAATTCATTAAGCCGCCGACAAAGGAGTTCTATGGAGTCGAGGCCCTGTTCAAGGATGGCTGCGGCAACTGGTTCTCGCTGACCGAACATTCAAAAGAATAATGTCCAAAATTCACACCCTGCGGTGTGAATTTTCATTTCGGTTATACAGGTTTCAATGGCTCATAGGGTTCGCGAGGTAATTCCACACGGATGCCATCATTCACATACACTTCACCATCGGTCAAGACAATCCCCATGACACCTGCTTTGCGGATCAAATTTCCCTGTTCATCGCGATCCAACACAGCTTTCATCAATCCCGCTTGAAAATCATCCAGCTGGTAGCATGGGTTGCGCAAACCTGTCACTTCTATAACAGTTGTCTTTCCTATGTAAAGCCGAGAGCCAGTCGGCAAAGCAAGCAGGTCAATTCCTCTTGTAGTAATGTTTTCACCCATCTGCCCGGCAGAAACATTAAACCCACGTTCTCTCAGTTCGTTGTGTAGTTCGCCATGAATCAAATGTACCTGTCTCAAATTGGGTTGACTTGGATTCTTCGCCACCCGTGAACGATGTTGAACGTTCTCTCCCATATGAGCGTCCCCTTCCACACCCAATCCGCTTCGTAATTGAATAGATTTCTGGTTCGGTTTGCTAAATGAATGAGTTGCGCTTTTGGATACAGCCACTACAGTTCCATTCATCATCCCTCCTTTATGAAAGCGCTCTCTGGAATTCTGCCGCAAACTGTTTTGCCGTCTCCACAGGCGTTTTACTCTCTCCGATCGTTCTTACGCACGCAGTCCCAACAATCACTCCATCTGCCATCCTCCCCACCTCTTTGGCTTGTTCGGGTGTGCCGATCCCAAAACCCACACACACCGGTGCAGATGTATGCTCACGAACGCGAACAATCAACTCAGCCAATCCTTCCGAGATGGATTTACGCTCACCGGTCACACCGGTAACTGATACGAGGTAGATAAATCCCTGTGCGTCGCGCGCGATGCTTTCCATACGCTTGTCGGGAGTCGTCGGTGCAAGCATTTGAATCAACGGGTGATCTCGACCACCGGTTTTATCGAGCGCAGATTGAAATTCTTCTGCTTCTTCAAGCGGCAGATCCGGGACAATGAACCCATCGGCGCCCGCCTCGATGGCATCACAAACGAATCTTTCCAATCCATAAGCCAGCATAGGATTATAGTAACCCATCAGCACGAGTGGAATATCCACGCCGCGCTCGCGCAGTTCCTTTACCGCCTCGAGAGACTTCTTCACCGTAATGCCCTGTTCCAACGCCACTTGTGTAGCCTTTTGAATCACGGGTCCATCCGCCAGTGGATCAGAAAAGGATAAACCCACCTCGATCAGGTCCGCGCCGTTTTTTGCCAGCGCTTCGATCACGTCGACGGAGGTATGCAGATCGGGGTAGCCCAATGGAAAGTAAGGCATGAAGATTGGTCTGGTTTCGAAGGCATTTTCGATTCGGTTCATAGATCCTCGATATTTATACATCGATATTTGATAATCGAACATCGAGTTATCAAATATCACCTATCTCTTTGATGACCGTATTTAAGTCCTTATCCCCTCGCCCCGACAGATTCACCAAAATCACCTGGTCTTTTTTCATCGTTGGCGCACGCTTGATGACTTCTGCCACAGCGTGCGAGGATTCCAGCGCAGGGATAATCCCTTCGGTGTGGCACAAGGTCTGGAAGGCATGCAATGCTTCCTCATCCGTTGCGGAGGTGTAGAAGGCGCGTTCGCTATCTCGCATTAAGGCGTGTTCGGGACCAACCGCCGCGTAATCCAAACCTGCTGAGACGGAATGAGTCTCAGCGATTTGACCATCTTCGTCCTGCAACACATACGTACGTGTGCCATGAATGACTCCGATGCGCCCTCTGGATGGGTCGCCAAAGCGCGCCGCGTGCCTGCCTGTTTTGATGCCGCTTCCGCCTGCTTCGACGCCGATCAATTCCACCTGCTCGTCATTCACAAAACCACTGAAAACTCCAATTGCGTTCGACCCGCCGCCCACGCAGGCGATGACCATATCTGGCAAACGTCCTACTTCCATTAATATTTGTTCACGCGCCTCTCGCCCGATGACCGATTGGAATTCTCGCACGATCGTTGGATAGGGATGAGGACCCAAGGCGGACCCCAGCAAATAATGCGTATCACGCACATTCGTCACCCAGTCACGAATCGCTTCGTTGATGGCATCCTTCAGGGTCTGCGTGCCGGATGTGACCGGTCTTACTTCCGCGCCGAGCAGCTTCATGCGAAAGACGTTCGGCTCCTGCCGGGCGATGTCTACAACGCCCATGTAGACAACACACTCAAGCCCTAGCAACGCAGCAACCGTTGCGGAGGCGACGCCATGCTGGCCTGCGCCCGTCTCCGCGATGATGCGCTTCTTCCCCATCCGCTTCGCCAGGAGCGCCTGCCCCAATGCATTGTTGATCTTATGCGCGCCCGTGTGTGCCAGATCTTCACGCTTCAGATAGATTTGCGCACCACCCAGTTTTTCC
>JAICRQ010000162.1 GCA_025966435.1 Anaerolineales bacterium
ATGGATATAAATGAAGATATATTCTTTCCATGAACTGCGCTCATGGGAAGTTGGTTCGCACAGCGTAATACTCACTTCTACTTTTCCGTTAACCTCAGTGGCAGATGGTGGTCGAATTTTTGATAGTTGCTCCATCGTCCCACCTCGTGAACCATGCTAAGAAATATACCCAAATTTGTACCTCGCCCCTATATAACGATGCATACTCGGGCAAACCCTCCTATGCTATGGTATTGAATACCTGAATGTGATCATTGAGAAAGGAATAGAGAAATGGCAGAATTCAATCGAAAAGCAGGCGTCCTTTGGACGGGTGATTTAAAGACCGGGAACGGGTTGATCAGCACAGAGAGCCGGGCACTGTTCGAGCTGCCTTATAGTTATCCCACGCGCTTCGCTGATGAGGTGGGATTAAATCCGGAGGAGCTGCTTGCGGCAGCTCATGCTTCCTGCTTCAGCATGTCTGTGGCTAGCACACTTAAGAAGAACGGTTTCAACCCCGTGCAGACGGAGACCACCGCCACCTGCACAATGGTGACGGGGGAGGGCCCCGCTCAAATCAACCATATGTTACTTCACGTACGCTGTGAAGTCCCCGATATCGATGAAGAGACCTTTGAACGACTGATTCAAGTAGCAGATGAGAATTGCCCATTCTCGAATCTGCTGCGGAATTGTTTGCAGATTGAAATCACAAGTGCTTTAATTCAAACCCATGGCGCTTAATGTTTCTCAAAAATTGATTAAAAGTCATCTTCTCGAGGGAGAAATGATCCCCGGGGAGATGATTGGAATCCGGATTGACCAGACCTTAACCCAGGATGCTACCGGCACCCTGGTGATGCTGGAGTTGGAAGCGATGGGGCTGCGCCGGGCTCAGACGGAAATCTCGGTCCAGTACGTGGATCATAACTTGATTCAGGCCGACCATAAGAATGCAGACGATCACCTCTTCCTGCAGAGTTCCTGTGAGCGCTATGGAATCTGGTACAGTCGCCCGGGGAACGGCGTCAGCCATCCTGTCCATATGCAATATTTTGGCAAGCCGGGCAAGACTCTGCTCGGCTCTGACAGCCACACCCCGGCGGCAGGTTCGCTGGGGATGCTTGCTATCGGCGCTGGAGGTCTGGATGTAGCAATGGCGATTGCCGGTCATCCTTTCTACCTCACGATGCCAAAGATCTGGGGCGTGAAGCTCACCGGCAAGCTGCCGGATTGGGTCAGCGCGAAGGATATCATCCTCGAAATGCTCCGCCGCCATACCGTCAAGGGAGGCGTGGGGCATATCATAGAGTATTATGGTCCCGGCTTGAAGGAACTCTCCGCGATGGACCGGCACGTGATCGCCAATATGGGAACTGAACTTGGCGCAACCTCTACAGTGTTCCCATCGGATGAAGAAGTGCGCCGGTTCCTGCGGGACCACGAGCGCGGTGAAGATTGGATCGAGTTGGTTCCGGATGCCGATGCGACCTACGATCGTTCTGATGAAATCGATCTTTCGACGCTCGAACCTTTGATCGCCAAGCCCAACAGTCCGGACGCCGTTGTGCCCGTGCGCGAGCTGGCAGGGATGCCTGTTTACCAGTCCTATATTGGTTCTTCGGCGAACCCCGGCTACCGTGATTTTGCTATTGTGGCACAGATGATGAAGGGGCGCAGGGTGCCGGGAAACGTTTCCCTCGATATAAACCCGACCTCGCGCCAACTGCTTGAGGAACTGGTTCAGGAAGGAGAGATCAGTCATCTCCTCCACGCGGGGGGGCGCTTGCATCAGGCGGGCTGCAATGGATGCATCGGTATGGGTCAGGCCCCTGCCACGGGTAAAGTCAGCTTGCGGACGGTGCCGCGTAACTTTCCGGGTCGTTCGGGCACGATCGACGATCAAGTGTATTTGTGCAGTCCTGAAACAGCTGCTGCCTCCGCATTAACCGGTGTGATTACAGACCCGCGCGAATTAGGCATTCCCTACCCGAAAGTAAAAATGCCGAAGAAACGTATCTTAAACAAAGATATGCTGGTGCCACCTCTTTCGGTAGAGGAAGCGATGCGCGTCGAATTGATGAAGGGTCCCAACATCCAGGAGCTTCCGCCTATGGATCGGCTTCCCGATCGTTTGGAAATGCCCATCTTGCTGAAAGTTGGCGATAACATCTCGACGGATGAGATCATGCCGGCGGGCGCGCGAGTTCTGCCGTATCGGAGCAATATTCCGAAGATCAGTGAATACGTGTTTGAGAATATCGACCCGACTTATGATCGCCGCGCGCTGGAACGTACTCCTCCCGGTAGCCATACCATTCTCGCCGGTGACAACTATGGTCAGGGATCCAGCCGCGAGCATGCGGCGATTGCCCCGCGATATCTGGGGTTGCGCATGGTGATCGCAAAAAGCTTTGCCCGCATCCACCGTATGAATCTGGTGAACTTTGGCATACTGCCGGTGATTTTCGGTGACCCGATGCTCTATGATAGTCTGGAACTCAACGACGTGGTCGTGATGGAGAATGCACGCGAGCAGCTTGCGGGAAGTGTGAATGACCGGACGCTCGTCTTACAGGTCCCGAAGAAGAAGCTTAAGTTTACTGTCACTCATAATCTATTCCCGCGTATGATCGAAGTGATCCTGGCGGGCGGACTGACAAACTGGACCCGCGACAACGCGCCGATTGAGAATTCGCCCGCTCCTCGCTAAATGGCGATCAAACAGACCAGAGCGTGTTAATTAGCAAATCTGCAGAGGCTTACAGCCTGAAACGGCTTGACCAATTCAAGTTCTGAGAGAGCATACGATCGGTTATAGATTTTTGAATCTTTCCTTGTGTTGAAGTAAAGATTTCCAAATCATCCATGATACGCGTGGCACTCGCTGATGATCATCCAGAGGTACTACTGGCTCTGCGTCTATTGTTGCGCTTATCGGATGAGATCAATGTCATTTGCGAGACAAGCAACGGACAGGAAGCATTAGACTGCGTCATACAGTTTCAGCCTGACGTACTTGTGATTGATATTCAAATGCCAGACTTGGACGGTTTATCCGCTACAAAACGGATTGTCGATTTATCTCTTCCCACACGCGTTCTCGTCATTTCCTTGAATCGGGGGAGTTTTGTCGCCAGGCAGGTTGCGGCAGCCGGCGCAAAAGGATTTTTAGCGAAAGAAGACCTCCCCGAGTTTCTGCTGCCAGCTATTCAAGCAGTACATCGAGGGGAATTGTTCTTTAAGGAATAATGTAAAGCCGACTTATTTAGGTGTTACCCACCCACCAGCATCCATGCCGGATCTTCGAGCACCTGCTTGATGTGGACAAGGAATTGGACAGCCTCGCGCCCATCCACAATACGGTGATCGTAACTCAGCGCCACATACATCATCGGGCGGATGACAACCTGTCCGTTCAGCGCAGTGGGGCGCTCTTCTATTTTATGCAGACCCAGAATACCAACCTGTGGCGGATTCAGGATCGGCGTGCTCATGAGAGAGCCAAACACGCCGCCATTCGTGATCGTAAACGTGCCGCCGCGCAAATCCTCGATCGATAATTTCCCCTCCTCGGTTTTCGCCACCAGATCCTTAATCGTTTGTTCGATCTCTGCAAAAGATAGGCGATCCGCATCCCGGACCACGGGAACCACCAAACCTTCCTCAGAGCCAACCGCCATCCCGATGTCATAATAGTGTTTGAATACGATCTCTTCGCCGGAGATCTCGGCATTGACCTGCGGAAAGGCTTTCAGCGCGCTGATGGAAGCCTTGACAAAGAATGACATGAATCCCAATTTGACGCTATAGCGCTTTTGAAACTCTTCATTGTGCCTCTTGCGTATATCCATTACGGCGCTCATGTCGATTTCGTTGAATGTCGTCAGCATCGCGGTGGATTGAGTAGCTTCCAGCAGCCGTTGTGCAATCGTGCGGCGGCGGCGAGACATGCGCGTCCGCTCTTCGCGCCGGTCGGAGGAAGAGGGTGCGGGAGCTGGCTGCGGGGCTGCTTCGCGCGGTTTCTCCGCGGGCGCCGGCTTTTGCGCGACTTGCGGAGTTTCCTGCTTTTGTAAATACATTTCCACATCCGCCTTGGTCACGCGTCCCTCGCTGCCCGTGCCGGTGATCTTGCTGATATCCACATTTTTGTCGCGCGCCAGGCGGGCAGCAACCGGACTGACTTGCGGCGCGGCCTGGTGTTCCACCTGCTGTCCATCCGTTCGCGCAGAAGCTTCCTTTTGTTCGGCTTGCGGCTCAGCTTGTTTTGTTTCAACAGCTTCAGGCTCGGCTTTCTGTCCTTCGCTGCGGCTTGCAGGGGCTGCCGGAGCCTGGCCTTGCTGTTCACCTGCCTTCTCATCGATTCGACCGAGCACATCGCCAACCTTGACGTCCGCGCCTTCGGTCGCTTCGATCTTTTGCAGAACGCCCGCACCTTTCGCGCCGACCTCCAGATTCACCTTGTCGGTCTCCAGCTCCACCAGCACCTCGCCCACGTTGACGAAGTCCCCTTCTTTTTTCAGCCAGCGCGAGACCGTTGCCTCGAGCACGGATTCGCCCAATTCGGGGACGGTGATCTCGATTGCCATTTTAACCTCTCTCCTTCACCACACTGGTGGTTTGTGCCTGTTTATCGAAATCGAAGGCTTGCTCAATTAAAGATTGCTGATTAATCCGGTACAGCGTTGTGGACCCCTCCGCCGGGCTGGAGCTCTCGGGCCTCCCCACATAGTGCAGGGTCAAACGATCCTCCACCAGAAGACGCAGATGCGGGCGCAGGTAATTCCATGCGCCCATATTCAGCGGTTCTTCCTGGACCCAGATCACTCGCTCCAGGTTAGGGTATCCTGCCAGAATTTCTTCCAGCTCCTTTTTGGGGAACGGATATAGCTGCTCGACGCGCACAATGGCGTCATCCGGATTCTCTTTGCGCAGTTCGCTGGTGACAAGATCGACGTAGATGCGCCCGCTGCACAGGGTGAGGTTCTTTACATCTTCTTTTTTCCCTGGGAGGCTCTGGTCGTCGATCACGCGCTGCCATCCACCTGCGGTAAAGTCATGCGGGGAAGAGGCGGTCATTGGGTGGCGCAGCAAGCCCTTCGGCGTAAAGATGATCATCGGCAGGGGATCGGTCTTTAGAAGCAGCGCCTGTCGCCGCAGCAAATGGAAGTATTGCGCTGCGGTTGAGGGATAGACAACCCGGACGTTGATCTCCGCTGCCAGTCCGAGGAAACGCTCGATGCGCCCGCTGGAATGATCGGGACCCTGCCCTTCATTCCCATGCGGCAGTAGCAACACCAGGGACGGCGTCAGACCCCATTTTGCGCGGCCCGAAAGCAGGAATTCATCGATGACGGATTGTGCATTGTTAATGAAGTCGCCGTATTGGGCTTCCCAGATCACCAGGCGTTCTGGCGCCATCACGTTGTATCCAAATTCAAAGCCAATCGCAGCAGCTTCACTCAAAGGGCTGTTCAAGACTTCAAACGAGGCGCGTGCCTGGGGGATCGTCTGTAATGGCGTGTGCCCCCGGTTCGTGTTGGCGTCGTAAAAAACCGCATGGCGCTGGCTGAATGTTCCGCGGATGCTGTCCTGTCCGGTCAGCCGGATGGGTGTGCCATCTTCCAGGATTGTCGCGAACGCCAGTTCTTCCGCTGTCGCCCAATCGATCTTTGCGTTTTCCGGGTTATCCAGCAAGTTACTGCGCCGCTCGACAGCCCTGACTAGCTTCGAATTGAGCGCAAAGCCTTCCGGGAATTCCAGTAATGCTTTATTCAATTCTTTCAACCGCTTGAGCGTTACAGCCGTCTTGACCTTTTGGGCTGCGCCGCGCGGTGGCGGCTTAGGAAGCGGCTCTACCAGGGAGGCTTTGACGTCCAATTGATCGTTCGCTTCCTGCAATGACTTCAAGCTTTCCTGCAACCGGGTCTCTGCTTCCCCCTGCTGCAAAGTCCCTTCCTGCTCCATGCGGTTTGCCCAAATCTGCCTGATGCGAGGATGTTCATCGATCTTGCGGTACATCAGAGGCTGGGTAAAGCGCGGCTCATCCCCTTCGTTATGACCATAACGCCGGTATCCGATCAGGTTGATCATGAAGTCCTTATGGAACTTGTGGCGATAGGCAACTGCTGTCCGCGCCGCTTCGATGCAGGCAATCGGGTCATCCGCGTTGACATGGATGATGGGAATCTCGAATCCTTCTGCCATGTCGCTGGCGTGCAGGCTGCTGCGTGATTCCTGTTCACTGGCAGTAAAGCCCAACTGGTTGTTTGCAATAATATGAACTGTGCCGCTCACACCGTAGCCGGGCACGCGTGAGAAGTTAAAGGTTTCCGCTACGATACCCTGACCGGCAAACGACGCATCCCCGTGGATTGTGATCGGCAGGGATGCATTATCGAAGTAGCGCGGCGGACCGGGCTCATCTACCTTGGTGTTCGAGGCGCGCGCCATCCCGGCGACCACCGGATCGACCATCTCCAAATGGCTTGGGTTCGGCGGGATATGGACGAACATATCTACCTTTTGGTCGCGGCGCGGGGAACGATAGGCACCCATGTGGTACTTCACGTCGCCGGTCCAGCCAAGCTCATCCCAGGTGGTGGCGCGCCCCTGCGGGTCAGCAAATTCCGCCAGGAGCTGGCTGTAGGGCTTTTGGAGGATATGCGCCAGCACATTGAGGCGTCCACGGTGCGCCATGCCGATCAGCGCGACACAGACGTTCTCCTGCGCGGCGTTGGCGATCATCTCATCGAGCATCGGGATCATCATGTCCAGCCCTTCGATGGAGAAGCGCGTTTTACCCGGATAGAGGCGGTGCAGAAAAACCTCGAAGGCTTCCACCTCCGTTAACCGGTCAAGCAATTTGTTTCCATCCACTCGCTGGGCGGGCGGACGGAAGCGCCCGCTCTCCGCTGCCTGGAACAGCCATTGTCGTTCTTCCGGGACATGCACATGACCGTAGTCGTAGCCGATCGTCCCGCAGTAAATCGAGCGAAGGATATCGATCGCCTCTTTCGCGTTTCGAGCCGATGTTCCCACGGGTTCGGGAAGCTTCATAATATCGGTGGGCAGGTTTGACAGATCCTCTTCGCTGACCTGATGGAATTCCGGAGTCAACAGTGGGTTGTCTGTGAAATCTCGTGCCTCGTCCAACGGATCGAGCTTCGCCGAGAGGTACCCGTAAATGCGGATTGCCTGTGCGAGGTTTGCCGCTCCGGTCAGCGAGCTCAGGCTCTCCCCGGTTAGCCGCGAGGATGCCCCCTCTGCAGGCGACCATGTTTCGAACAGCCGGCGCGTAGCATCATCTACGGCATTCGGATCATTCCGGTATTGCTCGTACAGCTCCAGGATGTATCCCAGATTGGGACCATGAAACTCGTTTTCTAAAGGCATCTCAAGAATTCCTCTAGCGGCGTAATTTATTTATATAACGATGAAGCTATGATGATTGTTGTAGGGCGGGATGCGCGAAGCGTCCTGCCCTACGCAATCCCGCTTTCCGTGAGACGGCGCATATCGTTGAGCGCACGTTCGATCTCTTCCGCACTGACCGAGTGATCGTTGTCACG
>JAICRQ010000369.1 GCA_025966435.1 Anaerolineales bacterium
ACGCAGATCCATCTCATCTTCCAGTGTTGCAAATGGACTATCCGCGACGAGCGCCTCGATCTCCGGGAACTGCGCGGTGGCGCGGATCATCGTCACCGCGCCCATCGAGCCGCCCCACGCCCCAACGTGCTCCACACCCGGTTGTGCGAGGACAAAATCCAATGCAGCTTTTGAGTCCAGGACTTCATCATAGCCTAGGGAGGAAAATTCCCCATCGCTTTCCCCATGGGCGCGGAAATCCCAGGCGATCACGCCGTAGCCATGACTGGCAAAAAGCGCATGATAATGCTCAGACCGACTGGCTCCATATCCATGTGCCACCAGAATGACTGCACCGTTCTTCGGGGGCGTGTACCATGCCGAAAGCCTCACGTTGTCATCGGTTAGTAACTCCACTTCCTGAAACTCGACTCCATTGACGCGCAGGTACTCCCCTGAACTCGTCTGCCGAGGCGGGTGGAGATAATTCATCGTTTGTTGGTAGCTGATGAAAAGTATGGTTCCAGCGACTGTGAGAAGCAAAACGGAGAGCATGGCAAGCATAAGCTTCACCCAGTATTTCCATCGGTTGTTCGTAAAAGTAAGTGATTGTTCGATTGCTTTAGCCATAAGTAGTATGTCGTTTCGTTGACTTTGCGAAGGTTTCATCGTTCATCCGCCAAACTTTCGCAAGATATTTATTCCAGCACGATATTATCAATGAGTCTTGTTTTTCCGATAAAGACAGCCATCGAGAGCAGGGCTTTACCTGTCACAGTGTTCAGCTCCTTCAGCGTGTCATAATCTGCACATGAAACATATTGCACGTTCGCCAGCGGTTCACTCGCCAGCACTTCTTTCATCTTTCCTCTTATCTTATCCGCATCGCGTTCACCCTCTTCATACGCCTCTTTCGCAGCTTGCAGCGCACGAGACAGCACAGTCGCGGCTTTGCGCTGTTCGGGGTCAAGATACACGTTGCGGCTGGACATCGCTAGCCCGTCTGACTCGCGCACGATGGGGCAAATCACGATCTCGACCGGGAAATTCAGGTCGCGGGTCATCTGGCGGATGACGGCAGCCTGCTGGGCATCCTTTTGACCGAAGTAGGCGCTGTGCGGCTGGACGGCGTTGAATAGCTTGGCAACGACCGTCGTCACGCCGCGGAAGTGACCGGGGCGCGATGTACCCTCCAATGGCTGCGTGATCGTCTCCACATCCACCCAGGTCTGGAAGCCGGGGGGGTACATGATCTCGGCAGTTGGCATCCAGATGAGATCCACGCCGAGAGGCTCGAGCAGGCTCAGGTCCCGGTCGAGGTCACGCGGGTAGTTGGAGAGGTCCTCCCGCGGTCCAAATTGGGTCGGGTTCACGAAAATCGAGACGACCACGTGGTCGCATTCCTCCCTCGCTCGGCGGACCAGCGACAAATGCCCTTCGTGTAGATACCCCATCGTAGGCACCAGTCCCACCCTCCCTGTGGACAAGAGCCGTGCGGAACGAAGATCGGTGAGAGTAATGATGCTTCGCATATACGCAACTCCTGATTGCCTGACTAGAAAATCCGTGCTAAACTTATAGTCCAAATTTCGGAAAAGGAGAAAAAATGGCTTACGCGTTTACCAATTCCAAAGGTGTGACCTATTACCTGCACACCAAGAAGTCCACGACCTCGACCGGCAAGGAACGGACCCTGTTCTTCTTCTCGAAAGAAGTCAAGGAAGGCACTCTCGATTCCGTCCCTGAAGGCTACAAGGTCGTGGAAATGAAGACTGGCTTGCCCGTCCTCAAGAAGACCGGAGGTGAAACGGAAACCGAGACCCAAATGGAAGCCGCACCTGAGGCCGCAGGCGAGTAAAGTATACCTTTTGCGCCTGTTCGAAACAACTAAATACTGTTCTTTTAGATTGAAAGGAGACGAATCGTGACACATACATTTGCATCTAAAAGCCTGAAAGAAAACCAGAGGAGGGAAACATGCCAGCTCTGAACCGCGTTCAACTCATCGGCTACCTGGGCAGAGACCCGGAAAGTAAATATACGACCACTGGCAAGCGGGTAACCGACTTTCCCATCGCGGTGACCAGCCGCTGGAAGAGCGAGTCCGGTGAAATCCGTGAGCATACCGAGTGGGTGAACATCGAAGCCTGGGGACGCCTGGCGGAAACCTGCTATGAGTACCTCGGCAAGGGAAGCCTAGTCTACATTGAGGGACGTATGAAGACGGATCGCTACGAAGACGAGGGTGAAACCCGCTACTTCACAAAGGTGGTGGCGCAATCAGTCCAGTTTCTCTCTAACAATCCAGCTGATCATTCCGTAGTTGAAGGAGTTGAGGAAGAAGATCTAGAGAGTATGGAACTCGCCGAAGCTTCATAAGGTCGAAAACGAGGAAGCTAGCTCTTAGGTTTCTCAACCATAAATGGAGATAACAATTTAGACTTCACTAACAGGCTGCAATATCATTTGCAGCCTGTTAGTCTTTGGTTAGTAGCGATAATAAATGTTTGTCCAATATACTTCGTATAGTGATTGTATCTTATTGGGCTATAAGAGGGTAATGAGAATATCTTGATTTCAAACAATATTACGGTGATTGTGCAATACTGATTTTCATCGGTGAAGATACCATATCTGGTTTGACATCCGTGACGATGGTCGGATGGTAGATCAGGTTGTTATACTTGCCTCCTGTTACCAACTCCGCTTCTCCTTTTTACTGGCTCAAGGCTGATGAGCGCCAATTCATTATGTGCCTCTACAATTTCATTTTCAAACCGCTTGTCCGATATAATCGGACAAGGCTCTTGTCCGCGTTTGCGGTTTATGCGATACTAACCATGCTGGACTCTTTCCCTGAATGCCAACTCCCCGATTGGAAGACTGTGGTCTGGAATGTAGCCAATGAAATTGATTTGGCGAAAAGCAGTATCTGGTCTGGCAGCCAGCTCGCGAAATCATTTTATCGCTATGGAACCCCGGTGGTGCCGGGTCATAGCCCTGAAGATATTGGACACCAATTCTGACACACCTGCACTGGCACGCAGGTGTAATAATAAGTAGAGAAAGGAGCGTGAGTCGGCATAATACAAACGTCTCATTTGTATTCTATGAAACTTATTTAGAAACAGGAGGAAGAATGAACAAGAAGAATGGGATCACCTTGAGGAGTATTGTCCCCGCGGCTCTAGTTTTCGCCATGATGCTCACGTCGTGTGGCGCGCCCCAGGCAACGGAAACAGCTGCCCCTGTGACGGAAGCACCCGCGACCGAAGCACCTGCTACAGAAGCCCCAGCGACAGAGGCTCCAGCCACAGAAGCGCCCGTGACCGAAGCACCAACGGACCCCGCGGCCGAACCCTCTGCAACGATCAAGATCGGGCAGTTGAGCGACCTCACCAGTACTTTCACGCCATGGGGTCTCAATGTTCGCGATGGCATGGCGCTCGCCGCTCAGGAAATCAATGACGCAGGAGGCGTCGATGGTCGCATGATCGAGATCATCGTCCAGGATGCTGAGAACGACGGCGACATCGGCGTGGACCGCTTCGAGCGACTTGTCGAAGAAGGTGTAGTGGCCGTCGGCGGTATCCTTTCCAGTGGTGTCGGTGCGCCGGTCGCTGCGGTTGCAGAGCAGCTCCATATGCCGACATTCCTGGTGAAGTCGGGCACGGAAGCTGCCCTCACTCGTGACAGTCGATACACCTTCCGGACCTGCCTGCCAGCAGCCCCGATGACAGCCGGACCGGTACTGCAGTACGCTCAGGAGCAGGGGTTCACCAAGGTTGGCGCCATCGTAGCCGACTATCCTTGGGGACAGTCATTTAAGACGGCTATGGAGAATACATTTGAGGGTTCGGGCATCGAATTCACCATCGAGGTCGCTCCGGTCCCGCCGAACACGGACTTCACCCCGTTTGTACGGTCCATGGCGGACTTCGGTTCGGAGCTCCTCGTGGCCACCGGCCATCCGCCCGGCAACGCGGCGATCACGGCCCTGTCGGCGGACTTACTCGACGTCCCGGTCACTGGCGCGTGGATTCCGCCGGATCTGGCGGTTGGAGGTCTGCAGGAGGTTGCCGTCGGGCGCTATAGCGATTTCGCCTGCGCCGATTACCTCAGTGACAGCTACGCCGACCTGGCCCGCCGCTATCTGGCATTCTCCGACAATCAGTTTATGTCGGACGATGCCGTCGCCGGATATGCGATCGTCCAGATCGTTGCCGAG
>JAICRQ010000089.1 GCA_025966435.1 Anaerolineales bacterium
ACCGATCGAAATTCCCGCCCTTTCGTGGATTGGATTTATGACCGTGGCGGCGAGATCAACGAAGCTGGGTTTGGCGCGCTGGATTTTTATCACTGTATTGCTTATTCGAGCAATGTTTGCTTCTATAAACTCGGTGGCGGATATGAAGATGAGATTCCGGACGGTGGGCTCAATATCTTTCGCTTGAGGCAGTATGCACGTGCCCTGGGTTATGACGAGCGTACGGGGATCCAGCTCCCCGGTGAAGAGGACGGGTTGATTCCCGACCCGAGATGGAAACGAATCAACACAGGCGAGAACTGGTCTACCGGCGATACCTATATTGCCAGCGTGGGTCAGGGGTTTGTCGATGCAACCCCGCTGCAGGTGTTGGTATCCGGCGCGACCATCGCGAACCGGGGCAAGATGATGCAGCCCACGATTGTCCGTGAGGTGCAGGACAGTGAAGGCCGCGTCATCCCCATGTGGTTCAATCCGGCTTTTGATGATTTTGCCATCTACGAGCAGCGTGAAGTGGAAGATGAGCAGGGTCGAACGAGAACTGTCTGGGTCAACCCTTCCAGGCCCGATGTGCTTCTTCCCGAGCCTCCGGAAGGGAGTTATCAAATCTCACCGTTCACTCCCAACCTGAAGTGGGACATCACGGAGGATGAAAAGATCGAAATCTTCAATTGCGAAGTCGGCTATTGTGATACAACCGGTGAGTTCAAGAACGTAGACCCTGAAACGATCGAGGCGGTGCGTACCGGGACGCGGCTGGCGGCCTCGGAAGAGCCACTGGGTACACTTTATAGAGTGTTCAATGAGCAATACCCTCTCCCCATCGCTGTTGCAGGCAAGACGGGCACGGCAGAGTATTGCGATGACGTGGCGCGTGAATTGCAGCAGTGCCAGTTTGGTTCCTGGCCCACGCATGCCTGGACTCTGGCGTATGCGCCGTATGACGACCCTGAAATTATTGTCTTAGCGTTTGCCTATCATGGCGGCGAAGGTGGTTCCGTGGCAGCACCAATTGTCGCGCGCGTGATGCAGGCTTATTTTGAATTGAAATCTATCGATCTTGGTACACAGGAGGGCGTCGGCCAATAGCCCTGTAAAACTCCATGCTATAATTCGGCAATTCACTCCATGACCGAGACGAACTCTCTCATCCAGATCAAAGGTTTACGCGACGGACTGCTCGTCTCATTGGATGATGCCCCGTGGGAGGAGCAGCGCGTGGCATTACTTACCCAGGTGGATGGACAGCCTGCTTTTTTTCAGGGCGCACGTCTGGCGCTGGATGTGGCAAGCCAGGTCTTGCATGTCAATGAGCTTGTGGATCTGCGCGATAAACTTTCTGAGCGCGGTATTTTTCTCTGGGCAGTGATCAGCGAATCTCCAACAACAGAAAAGACGGCGCAATTGCTGGGGCTCGCAACCCGTATTTCCAAACCTCGCCCGGAGGAGGGCCGAAAGTTTGCGGTGGAAGACCTGGGTGAAGAAACCGCATTATTCCTTCATCGTACGCTTCGTTCGGGAACAAGGATTGAGTTTGTGGGTCATGTTGTGATTTTGGGCGATGTGAATCCCGGCGCCGAGATTGTTGCGGAAGGCAATGTAATGGTCTGGGGACGCCTGCGTGGGATGGTCCATGCGGGTGCAAAAGGGAATCGAAAGGCGATGATCTGCGCTCTCGATCTTTCTCCCACCCAGTTACGGATTGCCGATGAAGTGTCAGCCGCGATTCGGCCGCAGGAACACCCGAGACCTGAAATTGTGCGTATCAATAAAGATGGAAAGTTGCAGGCAGAGCTTTGGTCGCCTGGATAATATAAGAATTAGGATAAATACATGCCCGCACAGGTAATTACAATCACATCCGGAAAAGGTGGTGTAGGCAAAACGACTGCGGTAGCAAATATCGCTGTTGCCCTGGCTTCTGAAGGAGCCAAGGTGGTTTGCATCGACGGGGATATCGGTCTGCGCAACCTGGATGTGATTCTGGGTTTGGAAAATCTGATTGTATATGACATTGTGGATGTAATCGAAGGTCGCTGCCGTCTGAGGCAGGCCATGATCCGCGACAAGAAGTTACCGGAGCTCTATCTCATTCCAGCGGCCCAAACTCGTGATAAAAACGCGGTCTCCCCCAGCGATATGAATCGCTTGATTAAAGACCTGCGCAACGACTTTGACTTTGTGCTGATTGATTCGCCGGCGGGAATCGAGCGTGGCTTCAAAAATGCCATCGCTCCTGCGGACCGGGTTCTGGTTGTGACCAACCCGGAGGTCTCAGCGGTCCGCGATGCCGACCGTGTGATTGGCATTCTGGAGGCGGAGGAAAAGGGTCCGGGTTCCCTGATCATCAATCGTTTGAATCCGACCCTCGTGAAGAATCATGACATGCTCTCGGCGGACGATGTGCTCGATCTACTGGCAGTGGAGCTAATCGGGATTGTGCCTGAGGATGAACATGTGATCATCGGCTCGAATCGCGGCGCACCGGTGGCGTTTGACCCCAAAAGCAGAGCCGGGCAGGCATTCCGCAATATCGCCAAACGCCTGCGCGGGGAAAAAGTCCCCTTCCTCGACCTGGATGACACTGGAGGATTCTGGCAGCGCCTTCAACGCCTGGCGGGGAGGAAGTAGCCATGGGTTTCTTCGAACGCTTATTCGGAAAGAAAAACAGCGCCGATAGCGCCAAGGAACGCCTGCAGCTCGTCCTGATCCATGATCGTATGGACCTCACTCCCGCTGAACTGGATTCCCTTCGTGATGATCTGATCGCGACCATTTCCCGGCATGTAGAGATCGACGCACAATCCGTGCAAATTGGCATGGAGCACGATGGACGCTCCCAGCGGCTCGTGGCGGATATCCCGTTGAAGGGCGCGTCCCGCCGCCGCGCTAAGAGATCCAAGTAAATTCCCTGTATGCTTCCCAACATTTCATGGCGTTATTTTGACTTCTGGCTGTTAGGCGCGGTCGTGCTTGCCACCGCGTTTGGCACAACCATGATCCGCTCTGCGGTGGCGGGCAATGAAGTCCTTTTGCCGCTCATCAACCGTCAGATCTATTTTGCTCTGGTGGGTCTAGCTCTGATTTTTATCGTGGCTGCCATCGACTACCGCTACTGGATCGCACTGTATCGTCCGCTCGCTCTTGTGATGAGTCTTCTGCTCTTTGCATTGTTTCTGAGCGCGCAGGCGGTGTTCGGCGCGGCGCGCTGGTTTTCGGTGGGTGTGCTATTTCTTCAGCCTACAGAATTTGCCAAGATCGTGGCGATACTGCTGGTGGCGCGCTATTTCGAAAAGACCCAGAAGCAGCCGCGGGACTTGCGCTGGATCATCGGCGCATTCCTGTGGATCATGAGTCTGGCTATCTGGATTCTGCTCCAGCCAAATTTGAGCAACGTGGTTGTGCTCATGGTTCTCCTGGCCGTTTTGCTCTGGTTCAATGGTATTCAGCTAAAGCATCTTTTATTGTTCGCGGTTGTCGGTTTTATAGGCATTACAACCATTGTTACGCTTTCTGTGTTTGGGATTCGCATACCGTTTTTGCAGGAGTACCAGCAGCAGCGCATTACGAATTTTGTCCTGCCTGACCCGAATGCTACTTTCGGCGAAAGGTATAACGTAGAACAGGCGCTGATTGCCATTGGCTCGGGTGGGCTCTTCGGGCAGGGGTATGGACATGGCACACAGACACAATTACGTTTCCTGAAAGTGCGCCACACAGATTTTATTTTTTCTGCCATTTCAGAAGAGTTTGGACTGGTCGGTTCGCTACTGGTGATCGTTATTATTGTTCTGGTGATCTGGAGGTGTCTGCGTACCGCGCAAAAAGCGCGGGACGTGGCGGGGATGAATATCGCCTATGGGGTAGCGACGCTGATTTTCTTCCAGGGGATGGTCAATATCAGCATGAACCTAAATATTGTGCCCGTTTCGGGTCTGCCTCTGCCTTTCATCAGCTATGGAGGCAGCGGCCTCACAGCCCTGATGCTTGGCATCGGGTTGGTCGAAAGTGTCGCCATGCGGCACAAACAGCTGGAATTTTAAGAATCCGTTTACCGGATAACCAGACTAGCCTCAACGATCGGGAGATTTCATTTTTGGACATAAGACCAGCACGCACACGCCTGGCGCCCTCGCCCACCGGTAGATTTCATCTTGCCAATGCAAGAAATGCTTTGTATTCTTATCTAGTTGCCAGACAAACTGGCGGACAGTTTATTCTCCGCGTCGAGGACACCGACCAGCGGCGGTTTGTCCCGGGTGCAGAAGAAGTCATTGTACTGAGTCTGGAATGGCTTGGCTTGACGCCGAATGAAAGTCCATTTCATGGTGGACAGCATGGCCCCTATCGCCAGACAGAGCGACGGGAAATCTATCAACATTATGCAAAGATCCTTATTGAGAAGGACAGTGCTTATCCTTGCTTTTGCACGCCAGAGAGACTGGACCAGATGCGCAAGGAACAGGAAGCGCGCAAAGTGGACCGAGTTCGATATGACGGCCTTTGCCGCCGGTTAGATCCTGAGAATGCCGCTCGCCGTGTCGCATCGGGTGAGAAATATGTGATCCGTTTCAAGATGCCCTATGAGGGGACCACGACTGCACATGATCATATTCGCGGCAATATTGTCACCGAAAATAGATATCTTGATGACTATATTCTAATGCGGTCCGATGGTTTGCCCACCTATCATCTTTCTGCAATGGTGGACGATCATGAAATGAAGATCACGCACGTCCTGCGAAGCGCAGAGTGGCTCCCGACGTTTCCACTCCATGTCCAAATAATCCGCGCATTCGGCTGGGATGAGCCTATCTGGATACATCCTTCCATCCTCTTAAAGCCGAGTGGAAAGGGTAAGATGAGCAAGCGCGATACGGCTGCGGCAATGAAAGATGGTCACTCTATTTTCGTGGATGACCTGGATGGCTTGGGTTATACCCCCGAAGGTGTTCTGAACTGGATCGCGTTAATGGGCTGGGGCGTCGCCGAAGACGATGTGATGACACTGGATGAGATGATCGAGCGATTCAGCATCGACAATCTGACGCCTTCCCCCGCCGCGATTAACTTTCAGAAGCTGGATCACTTCAACGGGACCCATATCCGCCTGCTCACAACGGAGGAGTTAGCTCGGCGCGTCAAGCCATTCCTCACAAACGCAGGGTTCGACGTAGACGATGATACGCTGCTCAAAGTCACGCCGTTAATTCGCGAGCGCCTCGTCACACTGGACGATAGCATTCCCTTCGCAGGGTTCTTCTTCAAAGGGACTGTAGAGCCGAATCCCGAGGACCTCATCGCCAAGGGCCTCGATGCCAGGCAGTCTGCTGAGATCGCGCGCAAGGCGTACGACATTCTTGCATCTCTTCCGGATATGTCGCACCAGACGGCTGAACCGCCCATGCGTGAGTTCGTAGAAACATCAGGCTTGAGCGCAAACCAGGTCTTTGGGATTTTACGTGTGGCTGTGACGGGGCAAAAGGTTAGCCCACCGCTCTTCGAAAGCATGGAAGTGATTGGGAAAGAAAACGTACTGGAGCGCTTACAAAAAGCAAGGACTCTCCTAGAGAGTCTTTAACTGCTCTCGCGTTTATTGCAGACTTCGCACCTCAAAGTATTCAAATGTCGCCGGGGTATTCTCTCCTCTCGTGCGCTGACCGGTAACCAGACCGATTTGCACCGGGACCATATCGCTCGTGTGACTACCGATGATGTACCATACCTTCCCGTCAGTGCTGGCTTCAAATGTGTAGGTATTCTCGTTGCGGCTCAGCCGCAGTAAAAGGGGATCAATATCCCCATAGGACTGCCCGAAGTCCGGCTTCACGATAGCACCGTTTTCATAATGGTTCATATATAATCCTGTACCAATACAGCCTGTAGAATTACAGGCACTACGACCGGCTTGAATAAAGTTGGCATCATTTTCATACATGATCAATCCGGCAAATTGATAGTTGCGTGTGGGCCGAAATGTGATTTGAGTCTGGATTTGAAAGTTTCCCGCTGGTGCAGGGCGCAGGAGCAGGTTGGGGTTTGTACCTGCGACTACATATCCGCCGGCGACATTGATCTGCAGCGCGCCCGGGAGGGCAGTCAGGTTCCAGTTCTGTGGATCCTCGCGCACCCAGCTCCATCCGGCATCCAGCGTCTCGTTAAAATCATCGCGAAAAAATTTCGGGTCTGGCGTTGGGGTGGAGGAAACTGTTGGGGTAATCGGTGTTGGGGTGACGGACGAAATGGGGCTTGGAGTAGCGGAAGCTAACGGCGTAATTTGTATAGAAGGCTCAGTGGGGCGCGGCGGAATGAAACCACAGGCGGACAGCAAAATGACTACCCATAAAAAGTATATGTTTCGCATCGAAATATTTCTCCTGGCTCGGTCCTTACCAGGTTTTATTGTACCCTCACAATGATAGGAGAGCTTGCCCATATCATTTCTGATTAATGACAAGAGGAATTGCATAAAAATAACATCACTTCAAGCTACTCGTTAAAGAGAACAAAACGGTAATAGAGATTTATTTGAATCACATCAGGGAGAGCGAAGCCTTCCTCGGAAAAGGATATGTTATGGACCGGAAAATGATCTACTTCTTCAGCCTGGTCGGCTTTTTCTTGATGTGGGGTGTGTTTGGATTTGTGGCTGCCGCGCCGCGCGGCGAACCTGCTCTGCAAGCCACGGTTCCGACTGTGGAGGATACGGTCGCTGTTCCCGAAGCGACGGACCCTGCGGGAATCCCTGTGACGGGCGAGCCCGAACCGCTATGGACAGAAGTCCTCGGGTTTTATGGATTCATTGGACTGGCGGCTCTCTGTTTGATTCTGGCGCTATTGAATTTTGTCAATAGATCCACGGCTCCCTCTGTAGAGCGTAAAGATCCGCCATCTAAAAATACTCGTCAGAATTAATCCTATGTGTCCCATGCAGAAGGAGAGTCGCTGTGCTTGAGACACTGATTATCATACTCCTGGTTTTGTAGCTGGTGGAATTTGGCTGGGGAAGAAAAGGTCGGGGCAGGCAGTAATCTGATCCATTTGCTTGTAAGATTCCTGCAATAAGAGCCTGGCTCTAACCAGAGGGCGTTTCCTCATTCCGATATTCGATGCGATAGGCTGGGATGGTGATGCCGGAGATGGATACATTCATCTCACGTGCCTTGATCCCTGCCGTAGCGGGAATCATTTGCATGGCTTCTTTCGTGATAAGAATCTCACCCGCCAGGGCAAGATCTTCGCCTATCTTTGAGGCCCGGTTGACGGGGTCCCCGAAGCAGTCTTCCTGGCCAATCAGCAGTATGTTTCCATAATCAATGCCGCAGGAGATGTGGATATCGAGATCTTCCGACGTGAGCAGGTTTTCTGCGTTGAACGCATGCTGTAGGGCGATCGCCGCGTTGACCGCTGCCAGCGGGTCGGGGAAGACGGCGAAGCAGTTATCGGCTTCGTACTTGATCATGAACCCACCATACGATTTGACGATGGGCTCCGTGGTCATTTGCATACGCCGGACCATGGATAGATAATGCACAATGCCATACTTGCGGGTCAGCAGGGAAAAGCCAGACATATCGAGAACGAAGACCGCGTATTCCGCGCCATACTCGTCCCAGAGAGAGCTTTCAATTTTCTGTCGTTCATCCATCTTCTCAGCTTGAGAGAAGTTCAGCAGCAATGTATGGAATTTCTTGGAGGGGTGTGAGGGCATTATTAGGTCCTACAAGTCTACTTTGTTAGACTTGTGCGACTATTTAGACTTATTAGACCTTTCTATCTTTGCCCAGGTATCCTTTAACGAGACGGTCAAATTGAATACCGGCTTATTCTCACTCGCGTCTTGATCCGTGGCGAAATAGCCGAGGCGCTCAAATTGAAAGCGGTTTCCCGGTTTGGCCTGCGCGAGGGACGGTTCTACATATCCATGGAGGATGTGCAGAGAATCCGGGTTCAAACACGCAAGAGATCCTTCTTCGCCTTCCTCGGGGTCTTCCTTCGTGAAGAGACGGTCATACATACGGAACTCTGCTTCCTTTGCATGCGAAGCGGAGAGCCAATGGATGGTGGATTTGACCTTTCGTCCATCCTGCGCGTCGCCGCCGCGGGTGGATGGGTCGTAGGTGGCGTGCACTTCGACGACCTCGCCAACATCATTCTTGACGACGTGCGTGCACTTGACGAAATAGGCGTAGCGCAGCCGGACTTCATTGCCAGGATAGAGACGATAGTATTTCGGGGGAGGCGTCTCGCGGAAATCATCCTGCTCGATATACAACTCTTTGGAAAATGGAACTTTCCGTGCGCCTGCACTCGGGTCTTCGGGGTTGTTGACGGCATCCATCTCTTCCACAAGATCGTCGGGATAGTTGTCGATCACGAGCTTGAGCGGCTTGGTGACAGCCATGCGGCGCAGCGAATGTTTATTGAGATCCTCGCGCACGCGGGACTCCAGGAAAGCAATATCGGCGATCACACCAGCATTGGATGTCGCGACTGTGGAAACTCCCATCCGCTGCACAAAATCGATGATGGCTTCCGCGGTGTACCCGCGGCGGCGCATGGCGCGTAATGTGGGCATACGCGGATCGTCCCAGCCGCTAACGTATCCCTCCTCGACAAGGCGACGGAGTTTGCGCTTGCTCATGACGGTGTAGTTCAGGTTGAGGCGCGCAAACTCGATCTGCCGGGATTTGAAGACTCCTAACTGTTCATGAAACCAGTCATACAGGGGACGGTGATCGCGATACTCCAGCGAACACAGAGAATGAGTGATGCCCTCCATCGAGTCGTTCTGCCCGTGCGCCCAGTCGTACAAGGGGTAGATCTTCCACTTGTCTCCGGTGCGGTGATGAGGCGGCTCATGCAGGATCCGGTACATGACGGGGTCTCGCATGTTGAGGTTCGGGTGTGCCATATCGATCTTGGCGCGCAGGACGCGCGAGCCGTCGGAGAACTCACCATTCTTCATGCGTTCGAGCAGGTCGAGATTTTCTTCCACACTTCTGTCTCGCCACGGCGAGTTCTTGCCCGGCTCGGTAAACGTACCTCGGTTGGCGCTTACTTCTTCCGGGCTCTGATCGTCCACATAGGCTTTACGCATCCACACGAGCTTCTGCGCCCATTCATAAAGCAGATCGAAATAATCGGACGCATACGTTATTTCTTTCCATTCGATTCCAAGCCAGCGCGTATCTTCGATGATCGCATCCACGAACTCGGTTTCTTCTTTGGTGGGATTGGTGTCATCAAAGCGCAAAATCAATTCGCCGTTGTTCTCCTTGGCAACCAGATAGTCGATCATCCACGCTTTGACATGACCGATGTGCAGATATCCGTTCGGCTCTGGAGGCAGACGCGTGCGGACATAGTTGAACCGACCGGTTCTTAAGTCTTCTGCGACAGCCTCGCGAATAAAATCTGTGGGTTTGGTGGTCTCTTCCATCATAGAGTGAGCCTCAATTTCTTAGCTATAGGGACACAGCAAAAAGTAAAGTTATTGGTGGTCGTGAGCAATCCTGTGGAACAATTTCTGAGCATCTGGCGTCAAACGATTGCACCAGATTTTGCATGTTATTTGTTGACCCCTAATTATAACAAAGCGCAAAGTATAATCCGAGTCCCTGGAAATTTACGTGAAGCATATCCGTTCCACGGCAACGGCTGGAAATTTCTAATTTGTTATGGAGGCTAGAATGAGCGAAGCAAAT
>JAICRQ010000006.1 GCA_025966435.1 Anaerolineales bacterium
GCCTGCTGTTCGGGATCAGCATTTTCTGGCTGGCACTGAGCGTCCTCTTTGATGGGATCAATACACTGGTATTGCCCCTTCAGGTAAGCGCTCTCGCCAGCCAAAGTAACCAGGCAACGCTACTCGGATATCTCACATTTGTCGGCTTGCTGGCTGGAGCGCTAGTCCAGCCAATTGCAGGCACGATCTCCGATGTATTCAAGCCTTTTCTCGGACGCAAGGGATTTATTGGGATCGGGCTCCTGCTGAGTCTGATCTCTTTATTCCTGTTTGCGATGTTTCAAAGCCCGGGAGGAATCCTGCTTGGTTATCTTGCCATTCAAATCTCTGCCAGCATTGCTCAGGCTGGCCAACAGGGTTTGATCCCCGATCTGGTGAATGAAAACCACCGCGGGCTGGCTTCCGGAATGAAAGGCTTTATGGACCTGACAGGAGCCATGCTCGGATTCGTCCTGCTCGGGCAGTTCCTCGGTTCAGGCAGGATACTACCTGCGATCGGGGTGATCGGAGCGATTCTTGTGATCGCGTACCTTCTGGCGGTGCTACTGACACCTGAGGATCAGCCCGCCAGGGCAGCAGCAGCCAAAACGAATCCTGTTTCTTTAACGAAAACCTTCCGCTTCGACCTAGCGGAACAACATACGTTTGTCCGTCTGATCCTGGCTCGCTTCCTTTTTCTGCTTGGAATTTATGGTACTGGGCGTTTTCTGTTGTTCTTTGTTGCCAACCGTCTGGGGCTTTCGATGGAGCAGGCGGCAGAACAGGCCGGCACTCTTCTGGCAGGGCTGGCTCTGATCACGATTCTGGCATCCCCACTCACCGGCTGGCTCGCAGACCGGATAGGGCGTGTGCCGCTCATGATTGCCGGCGCTATGTGCAGCGCCGTCAGTGCATTGATGCTGGTCTGGGCAAATAGCGCGGGCGAGATCCTTCTGTTTGGAGGGTTGATGTCGCTGGGCTCTGCAGCCTTTGCAGGTGGGAGCTGGGCAATGCTGGCAGATGTGGTTCCTAAGCATCAGTCCGCCCGTTTCTTTGGGCTGGCAAACTTCAGTACGGCAGGCGCTGCGGCAGTAGCAGGTCTGTTTGGTCCTATTATCGACTGGTCGGACCGCTTAGCTCCAGGGGCAGGATTTTCGGTTTTATTCATTCTGGCATCCGTTGCTTTTCTTGCAAGTGCATTGCCACTCAGAAAACCTTTACTCGAAGATGGAGAGAAACATGGAAACAAAAGAAAAATTCGCGCCCACGATCCCGGATTGGCTGTCGTACCTGTACAAGCCGATCCTGCCGATGTTGAAGAAGATCAAGATCCGCCGGGAAGGACCGCGCGGTTATAACCCCAGTGATATTCTGCTGCCAGAAGGCTATGTGGCAGAGATTGTAGCAAGCGGCTTCAACACGCCCGTTCATTGCTGCTTCGACGAGGAAGGATATTGTTATGTGGTCGAATCGGGACACAAGATCGATGCCGTTCCACGCATCTTGAAAGTGGATACCCGCTCGGGGCAGTGGGAAACGTTCTATACCCTGCCAGAAGATAAATGGATCAAAGGCGCAGCCGTCACCGGCGCCTGCTGGCATAAGGGGTCTCTTTACGTCATGAATACCGATACGTTGATGCGTATCGGGCAAGACGGGCAGGCAGTGGAGATTCTGACCGATCTTGCGGGACGAGGCGACCACCAGATCAACCATCCCATCATCGGCCCGGACGAGAAAATCTACTTCGGGGCAGGCTGCGCCACCAATGGCGGCGTGGTCGGCGCGGATAATTTCGGGTTCGAGTGGCTCGATAAAAACCCGGACTTTTGTGACGTCCCGGCAAAAGACCTTATATTGGTAGGACGTAACTATAAGGCACGTAATATCCTTGGGAACCTGAGTGAAACCGTTGAAACTGGCGCGTTTGTGCCTTTCGGCACTCCCACATCTCCAGGGCAGGTCATTAAGGGGAATGTGAAATGCAATGGAGCCATCCTGCGCTGCGACCTGGATGGCAACAACCTGGAGGTGGTTGCCTGGGGGCTGCGGAATCCATACGGTCTCGCGTTCCGGGAGGATGGGCAGCTGTTCGCAACCGAGCACGGCATGGACGAGCGCGGCGCGCGCTATGTGGTTGACGACCCGGATGACTTCTACGAGATCAAGCAGGGTGAATGGTATGGCTGGCCCGACTTTGCATCTGGCATCCGGATGGACGACCCCTACTGGGGCGAAGGCGGACATGGGCGTGAGCCGGTGCTGGCGGAATTCCCCAACCCGTATCCGCCCAAGCCCTTTGTTTCATTTCAAACGCACGCCGCTTCGAATGGATTCGATTTCTGCCGCAATCCTGAGTTTGGGTTTGAAGGGGATGCCTTTGTCGCCTGTTTTGGCGATCTGGCGCCGATCACAACCATCACCAAAGCCGTGACGCCCGCGGGGTTCAAGGTGGTGAGAGTGGATATGGAAACCGGGCAGGTGCGCGATTTTGCCGTCAACAAGATGACGGGTCCCGCTTCGAAGCTGCCTCATG
Source organism: Anaerolineales bacterium (assembly GCA_025966435.1). Taxonomy (GTDB): domain Bacteria; phylum Chloroflexota; class Anaerolineae; order Anaerolineales; family Villigracilaceae; genus Defluviilinea. The sequence goes on from JAICRQ010000006.1 coordinate 2,516, forward strand.
ATGGATTCGAACGCCCCAGCCACTGCCAGTTTGGACCCGATGGGAATCTTTATGTTGTGGATTTCGGCATCATTCATATCGCGCCGGAGCGCGGCGCAATTCGCCAGCAGGTGGGGACCGGGAGCCTCTGGCGCATCCGCCGCGTAGACGGTCCGCACGGGATTGTGCCGCCCCAACCGATGACTGTGCCGGTCTATCTCCTGCAGGGTTTGGGCTTGCTGGTTGGTGTCATAGGCGGAAGTATTCTCTCTGCTCAATTAATTAAAAGGCTCAGAGGGAACAATAACAGGCGTAATAAGTGAGTAAGGCGGGTTACCATCGGTCAATCTATCCTGTTAAAACAACAAGCAGTGCAGACTAGAAGTCTGCACTGCTTAATTTTTGTTCGCCAGCAGTTGTATCACAACAATTTATATTTACGTCACAACCTCACCTTCCACCACCGGCACATCCGCGGTGAAGGTCAGCCCATCGGGACCACGCTCGACGAGAATGATATCCCCTTCGCTGAACTCACCCGACAAAATCCTGAGGGCAAGTGGGTCCTGAAGTTCCCGCTGAATGGCGCGCTTGAGAGGACGGGCGCCAAAGGTCGGGTCATAGCCGGCTTCTGCCAGATATTCACGTGCCTCCGCGCTTACTTCCAGGTTATAGCCTTTGTCTGCCAGTAGCTTCTTGACCCGGCGTAACTGGATCTCCACGATTTCTGCCAGATGTTCCCTGCCCAGTGGGTGGAAGACCACGATCTCATCGATGCGGTTGAGGAACTCGGGGCGGAAGTGATTTTGCAACACCTGATTGATCGCCTCCCGGCTGACGGCGCGCTCCCCTTCCCAGAGCTGGTTGCCCAGGTTGGACGTCATGATCACGACCGTGTTGCGGAAGTCCACAGTTCGTCCCTGGCCATCCGTCAGGCGGCCGTCATCGAGCAATTGCAATAGAACGTTGAAGACCTCTGGGTGTGCTTTTTCGATCTCGTCGAATAACACCACGCTATACTGGCGGCGGCGTACCGCCTCGGTCAACTGCCCGCCTTCGTCATAGCCCACATACCCGGGAGGCGCGCCGATGAGACGGCTGACCGTATGCTTCTCCTGATACTCGCTCATGTCGATACGGATCATAGCATGTTCATCGTCGAAGAGGAACTCTGCTAAGGCACGCGCCAGCTCGGTTTTCCCAACGCCAGTGGGTCCAAGGAAGATAAACGATCCAATGGGGCGGTTCGGGTCCTGCAACCCGGCGCGGGCACGGCGGACGGCGTTCGAGACCACGCGCACCGCATCGTCCTGCCCAACGACTCGTTCATGTAACCCTTGTTCCATGCGCAGGAGTTTTTGCGTCTCGCCTTCGAGCAATCTGGAAACCGGGATACCCGTCCAGCGACCAACAATCGCCGCGATCTCCTCTGCATCCACTTCCTCTTTAAGCAGGGCATTTTCCGACTGCATGGACCGCAGGCGTTCTTCCGCCGCACGGATTTGCTCTTCCAACTGGCGCTGTTCGCCATAGCGCAGGCGAGCCGCTTTTTCGAGATCCGCTGTGCGCTCGGCGCGTTCCATCTCGAGACGGGTTTGCTCGAGTTTCTCCTTCAGCTCACGCAGCTCGCTGATCGCCTGTTTTTCTGCCTGCCAGCGGGCTGTGAGGGCATTAGACTTCTCGCGCCACTCTGCGATGTCCTCTTCCACCTTTTTAAGGCGTTCCTTCGAGGCTTTATCTTTTTCTTTCTTCAATGCCTCACGCTCGATCTCCAATTGCATGATCTGACGGTCGGCTTCATCCAGCGCCCGAGGTTTGGAGTCGATTTCCGTGCGTAGGCGCGCTGCGGCTTCATCGATCAGGTCGATGGCTTTATCGGGCAGGTGACGGTCGGTGATGTAGCGGTGACTCAAAGTCGCCGCGGCAATGACAGCCGGGTCGGTGATGCGCACGCCATGATGGACCTCATAGCGTTCTTTCAAGCCGCGCAAAATGGAAATTGTATCTTCGACCGTAGGCTCCTCCACCAGCACAGGCTGGAAGCGGCGCTCAAGGGCAGGGTCTTTTTCCACATGCTTGCGGTATTCATCCAGCGTTGTCGCGCCGATCATGTGCAGCTCGCCGCGCGCCAGCATGGGCTTGAGCATGTTGCCCGCGTCCATGGCGCCTTCGGCGGCGCCCGCCCCAACGACTGTGTGCATCTCATCCACGAACAGGATGATCTCGCCAGCCGACTCGGTAATCTCCTTAAGGACAGCTTTGAGGCGCTCCTCGAACTCACCGCGATATTTTGCGCCGGCGACCAGCGCACTCATGTCCAACTGGAAGAGGCGCTTCTTTTTCAACCCTTCGGGCACATCGCCGTTGATGATGCGCTGTGCCAACCCTTCAACGATCGCTGTCTTCCCGACGCCCGGTTCCCCGATCAGCGCCGGGTTGTTCTTGCTGCGCCGGGAAAGGATCTGCACCACGCGCCGGATCTCCTCATCGCGGCCGATGACCGGATCCAGCTTGCCTTTACGAGCCATATCGGTCAGGTCACGACCATACTTCTCAAGGGATTGGTAGGTAGACTCAGGGTCCGCGGAGGTGACGCGCTGCGACCCGCGCACTGATTTGAGCGCGGTCAGAATCGCATCCTTGGTCAAGCCATAGGAAGCGAGACGTTTGCCTTCCAAGGTGTCCGCGAGGGCGAGCAGAATGTGCTCTGTCGAAACGTAGTCATCCTGCATCCCTTTGGCGTACCGCTCAGCGGCTGTCAGGGCATCGGCGGTCGTTTGCGCCAGGCCTATTTCCACGCCCGCGCCCTGAATCTTGGGCCGGCGGGTAAGTTCATTCTGCAATTCATGCCGCAAAGCCTGCACGCTCCCTGCCACTTTCGTCACGATGGCGGGGACAACACCCTGGTCCTGACGAATCAACGCCAGCAGCAAGTGCGCAGGTTCGATGCTCTGATGGTTAAAATCACGGGCAATTTCCTGTGCCTGGAAAATCGCCTCCTGAGATTTCTGGGTAAATTTATCAAGCTTCATAGAGAATCTCCATCTCAAATAGTTTCTAAGCAATACTGTGTGTTTAAATTGTAGACAGATTATGTGTGAAGAATGTTTGTAAAAAATAAGAACAAAATAAGATGCTGTCTACATACTTTAAAGTGACAGCGTACAAGTCGTTCTTCTCTGATAAATCTCTAACAAACCTCTTGCTTTCGCTTGATTGAGGCGTTATAAAATGTGGACAACTCAATCCCACGCGAATTAAGACTTCTGAATCACGAGGAGGACCCCATGGCAGATGCAGATCAAACTGCCAGAACTGAATCTCAATCCTTTCACTTCAAGGCAGAAACCAAACAACTTCTCAATATCCTGATCCATTCCCTGTATAAAGACCGCGAGGTGTTCCTGCGGGAATTGCTCTCGAATGCTTCCGACGCCCTCAATCGCCTGCGATTCGAGATGGTGACCAACCAGGACGTGCTCGACCCGGCGGCGGAGCTTGCCATCCACATTCGGGTGGATAAAGATGCACGTATGCTCATGATTCAGGACACTGGTATCGGTATGACTAAAGAGGAGGTCATCGAAAATCTGGGGACGATCGCTCAATCGGGCGCGCGGAAGTTTCTGGAGGCGGCGAAGGACAAGAGTGCGGATCTGACGCAGGTCATCGGGCAGTTTGGCGTCGGCTTTTATTCCGTGTTCATGGTAGCGGAATGGGTGCGGGTGACTTCCCGTTCCTACAAACCGCGCGCAAAGGCAGTCAGCTGGTATGCGACGGGAGAGGAAGACTATGAGGTCAGCCCTGCGGAAATGAACGAACGCGGCACAAAGGTCGAGATTCAGCTCAAAGAAGACGCGGCGGAGTTCGCAGACGAGTATCGCATCAAGAACATCATCCACAAACACTCCGAATACATCGGCTTCCCGATCTACGTGGGTGAGGAGAAACAACCCGTCAACAAACAGACGTCCATCTGGCGCATGTCGAAACAGTCCGTGACCGCAGAACAATACAAGGATTTCTATAAACAACTCACTCTTGATTTCGAAGATCCACTCCTGAATACGCACATCGTCACAGATGCGCCGGTACAGATGTATGCATTGTTGTACGTGCCAGGGAAGAGCGACCGGGGACTCTTCTCACTGCGCCGCGAAGATGGATTGAAACTGTATTCCAGAAATATCTTGATTGACGAATACAACAAAGGCCTGTTGCCCGAGCATCTGCGCTTCGTGCAGGGTGTAGTGGACTCGGAGGATCTGCCCCTCAATGTGTCTCGCGAAACCGTCCAAGCGACGGGGCTGATGGCGCGGCTGAAAAAGGTTATCACCGGGCAGGTCATGAAGGAGCTGGAAAATCTGGCAAAGAACGACACTGAGAAATACCAGACCTTCTGGCAGGAGTTCGGAGGCTACCTAAAGCAGGGTGTGGCAACTAACCCGACGGAGGGCGAAAGTATTTACCCGCTCCTGCGTTTCAAGACCAACCTGCACCCGGAAACCTGGTCTTCTCTGGAAGATTACGTCAGCCGCATGAAGCCAGATCAAAAGGAGATCTACTTCATTGTCGGTGATGATCCCAGGTCTGTGCTGCGCAGCCCGCATCTGGATTACTTCCAGAAGCAGGGCACGGAAGTCCTGCTGCTGACCGAGCCCATGGACTCCTTCATGCTGATGGGCTTGCGTAAGTATAAGGATCATGAGCTGAAGAACGTTGCCCAGGCAGAAATCAGCGAGCAGACGGAGGATGCAGAAAAACAGGAACAGATGGCCGAGGCAGATTTCAGCACGTTAATCGAGCGCTTCAAACAGGTGCTGGGCGAGCGTGTGACCGATGTGCGCGCCAGCAACCGTCTTTCCCAGTCCGTTGCGCGGCTGGTAGATGCCGATGGAAGCCTCAACCCCGAACTCCAGCGCGTCTATAAATATCTGGGGAAGGACTACGAAATCCCGAAGAAGATCATCGAGCTGAACCCCTCCCACAGCATTCTCAAAAAACTGCTCGCCACCGATCCTAATTCCGAACTCCAGACCCTGGTCATCGAGCAGATCTACGAGAGTGCCCTGCTCGTCGAAGGGCTACACCCTGACCCCTCCAGCATGACGCCGCGCGTGCAGCAGATCATCGAAGCCGCGCTCAATAGTGGGAAGGCTTAAGACAGTACGGCGACTTGACAAATAAAAACGCTGCCCGGGAGGTTCCGGGCAGCGTTTTTAAGTCATGTTTTGCTTTAGGGAACACCAAATCTCAACTGCGTATCCATGCCTGCGTTGTTATACCAGGGCAGCCAGAAGCTGGAGCTGAGCAGGGGCTCCGGCAAGGCCATCATTTCGGAGAAACTGGTATTCACACCGTTGACTTTGTAGATCACCCGCTCTGTTGCGACGATAGTCTGATCGCTGACGATCTGCACCGGTCCGTTGTTGATGCCGGTAAAGTCCTGGCGCGTGCTTTCGCCCGCCCCCAGGGTGAACGGACTGCTGGGCATTTCTATGCCGCCAATATAGATGTGGACAGTCGCCGTCTGGTCTGTGGTGTTGGCAAAGCGCAGCTGCGTATCCAGATCCACGTTGTTGTACCAAGGCAAGTAATAGGTCGTGTTCAGCTGGTTTTCCGGCAGCGCCATCGTTTCGGAGAAGCTGGTCTCAACATCTTGTATTTTGTAGATCACGCGCTCTGCTGCTACGATGCTCTGGTTGCTGACGATCTTCACCGGTCCGGCGTTCACCGCGGGATAGCTCACCCGGTTACTTTCGCCGGCTGCCAGGTTCAGGGGCGCCATCGCTACTCCACCGATCGTCACCTGCACGGTCGCTGGCTGGTCTGTGACGTTCGCGATCCGCAGCTGGGTATCCAGATCCAGATTGTTGTACCAGGGCAGCCAGTAGGTCGTGTCCAGCTGCTTCTCGGGCAGTGCCATCATTTCAGAGAAGCTGGTATTGACATTGTTGACTTTGTAGATCACCCGTTCGGCTGCTACGATGTCCTGGTCACTCTCGATCTTCACCGATCCGTCGTTAATCCCGGGGTAGCTGACGCGGGTACTATCACCGGCTCCCAGGGCAAATGGACTACCGCTCATTTCATTCCCGCCAATGTAGACGTGTACGGTCGCCGCTGAATTGCTGACGTTCGCGATCCGCAGTTGAGTATCCAGGGTCAGATTGTTGTACCAGGGCAGGTAATAGACATTGTCCAGCTCGCTGTTCGGAAGCCCCATCAGCTCGCTGAAGCTGGTGTTCACACCCTGGACCTTGTAAATCAGCCGCTCCGCCGCGATCAGCGGGACACCGTTATTACTCAAGATCTGGACGGGTCCGTTGTCCACCCCTACAAAACTGGGGCGTGTGCTGGCGCCTGCCTCCAGCCCAAACCATCCCCGGTTGACGCCGCCGACTCTGGCATTGATATTCGCACATCCGGCGCCAGTATTAAAGGACGGAGTATAGTTCTGAGAAGTTTGATTACTTGCCAGGTTGTTGTAGCCCTGGTTAGCCGGGCTGAATGAGAAACAGGGATGAGAGGGCGTGACGATCCCCGTCCACCCGCCGGGCAACGTGAAGAAGTAATTTCCGTTCGTCTGGGAGGTTACCATCTTGGGTTCGCCATTGGTGTAGCTCAAGGTCACCCCGGCGACACCCGTATTGCCAGAGATGGAATAAAACTGTGAAGCGGCGAAGAACTGAGCGAGCTGGTCTGCCGTCACATTACTGTAGGACCTGCTCGATGGCGAGAAACTATAGCCAGCCTTTGATGGTGTCACCGTGCCAGACCAGCCTGGGGATACGGGGAAGATATACCTTCCCGTGCTGTCGGTTGTCGTCGAGCCGCCTGTGTAATTTACGGTCACGTTGCTCACGCCGATATTCCCGGTAACGTAATAGATATTCAGCCCGGATATAACCTGAACGCGGTACCCGGATGCTGTGCTTGCAAGCACAGCAACGGCGATCTTATAGGTATTGTTGCGGAAGATCTCGCCAGTCGTCCAGATGGCGCCAGCATCCCCGGTCTCCTGGTTGTTGTCAATATCGATCACATGCGCGGGCGCCTCATACCGGGTTGTATCTACCTCATGGATAATGACGCCGGTACCGGGCAACTGGACATCGTAGCCAGTTAATCGTCTGGCTTCCACCGTATAAAAGCGCGTGCTCGACCCGGCGATCGGGATCTTGACCATCTTGAAGTTGCTGGTTTGAGGCAAGGCTAATTGCTCAAGCAATACGTTCTTTGCGCTTCCCGCCGCGACGGTCGTTTTCTGTGATGCCGGAATCCATCCCAGAGTATCCTTATGATAGGAAATCGTATGTTGACCCAGGCAGCCATAGGTAAAATCAAAGGAACGGCTGCATCCAGTCCAGGTATCGCTCATGACATCCCATTCATTGTCATAGACCACGCCGTAATTACCCGAAGAGTGAGGCAAGCCGAAGGCATGACCCATTTCATGCTCAGTGACTGCTATATCTCGGTAACCCCAGGCAGGCAGCCAGGTGATGGGCCAAACCTTCGAAGAACCATCCAAAGCCAGAACCTCTCCGCCGCCCCAGGCGCAACAGTCCAAAGCTTCACTGTTGAACATTAAGTTGATGCCGTAATAGGTCGAAAAATTAACGCTTGGATTCGCGGCCCCTGTACAATCCCTAGCTGCCTTCGTAAGATTGAACCAACTTCCCGCGGAGAAATAAGATGAGTATGGAGCGGGCAATGTGTACCAGCCTGCAGCGGTGCTTCCCGTCGTATTGATCAAGCCATAGGATTGCTGCCGCCAGTAATGATCCAACCCGGGAGTTGCGTTTGCATACATATTTTGGAAGTAAGACAGGGTTGCAGGCTGAGCAGGTATATCCGGAAATTTACACAGGATGGAGATCCACTTTTTCGTACCGGTGATAGCCGAGGCAGGTGCAGCGGCGTTCGGGGCCTGCGAGAGAGAGACCGAGTCCACCCGGAACGCAGCAGGAGCGCCCTGAGCGCTCGGCGCACCTGACCACGACCCCTGCACAGCGATTCGCTTGCGGTCCAGGGACAGCAATCCTCCCGCGGCTTGCGCCGTGTTCGAGTCCAGTGCCAGCGGCACCGACCTGCCATCCTCCGTAGCCAGCATATGGATTTCTCTCGTTTCGCTTCCATCGCGGCTGTCCCCACGGATGATCGTGAACCAGCCTGAGAGCGATACAGTTCCGCCCTGCTGTGCTTGTGCTACGGATAAAGAATTCGGATTAAGAGTAGAAAAGAGCAAACCTATGGCTAAGAAAAACAATGTGATAACTTTGCGAGGTCGAGCGACTTTATGGATGGCTTTCAAGTTTTCCTCCTGAACGGGGTGTAATGATTAACAATGGATGCTGTACGTTGGATTGTAGAGAGAGTTGTGTATTATACGTTTACGCCAATAAAGCCGCCTTACCAGAACCGCAAAGCCCAGGAATGACCAGCGGATCGATTTTCTCCTACGTAGATGTGTTATGTGGGGACGTTTCACCCACAAAACTGGATCGTAAAATCCCAATCGTCCTTGAGAAGAATAGATACTTACCCGGTTGCGGCAGGCAAGTATCTTTCATGCATGACCCTTTAGGATGAGAAAAGGTTACAGGTAGGAGGAGGGTAAAGCAGTTGGTTGGACTCATCGCCGGCATTGGCGATAAAGATGGGCTGGACGAGACCGGTCACCGCTTCTCGGAACACGATGTTCGACGGATTGAAGACCATTTGTGGGCTGGCGACGGGTTACTCGGTAGTATTAATGAATATCAAGAAGGGAATGACAGAAGCCAAAAATCGGTACATGCTAGTAATTCTCATTTGTCATCCTTTACATATTGGAACGGCTGATTTCATCAGTTTCCTGAGAGCTTATCACCCTGTGTGAATTTCATAGAATGGCTCATAGAGGCATGATGGGTTTTCGTATCTCTCGTTCCTACCCAAAGAATCAAAAAGGCTGCCCGAATCATGATTCGGGCAGCCTTGCTTTAAGGGTTCCTGGATTTATGGCACACCAAAGCGTAACTGAGTATCCAGATGCACATTGTTGTACCAGGGCAGCCAGTACGTCGTGTCCAATTGATGATTCGGCAATGCCATCATCTCCGAGAAGCTGGTGTTCACGCCCCTGACTTTATAAATCACCCGCTCCGCTGCGACGATCGGCACATCGCTAACAATCTGTACTGGACCACTGTTGATCCCAAAGAAACTCTGCCGAGAACTTTCCCCTACGAGCAATTCAAAAGGACTGCCCGGCGCCTCCTGCCCGTTAATGTAAACATGCACAGTCGCGGGTGAATTACTTACATTGGCAAATCGGAGCTGCGTATCCAAGTCCATATTGTTGTACCACGGCAGCCAGTAAGTATTATCCACTTGGCTGCTTGGAAGAGCCATCATCTCCGAAAAGCTCGTCTGGACCCCTTGCACTTTGTAGATCACCCGCTCCGCAGCGACGATGTCCTGATCACTGACGATCTGTACCGGTCCGTCATTCACACCCGGGAAGCTGACCCGTGTGCTCTCGCCAGCCAGGAGGGTAATCCCGCTAGCGGGAGTGACCTCATCCTCCCCAATGAACACATGCACAGTGGCTGTTGATTCGCTCACGTTCCCGATGCGCAGCTGGGTATCCAAGTCGACATTGTTATACCAGGGCAGCCAATAGGTGCTATCCAACTGGCTTTCTGGCAATGCCATCATCTCCGAGAAGCTGGTGTGTAGACCTTTGACTTTGTAGATCACCCGCTCCGCAGGTACGATCTTCTGATCACTGACGACCTGCACCGGCCCATCGTTCACACCGGCATAGCTCACACGCGTGCTCTCCCCGGCTGCCAGGTCGAACGAAGGCATTTCCACGCCGCCGATGGTCACGGTGACTGTGGTAGGGTTGTCCGTCGCATTGGCGATGCGCAGTTGGGTATTCAGGTTCACATTGTTGTACCAGGGCAGCCAATAAGTAGTATCCAATTGGTTATTCGGCAATGCCATCATTTCGGAGAAGCTTGTCTGGATACCATTAATCTTATAGATCGAACGTTCGGCACTTACAAATGGAACGCCGTTTGTACTGAGCAATTTCACGGGGCCGCTGTTCATCCCGAGGTGATTTTCACGCAGGGTTTCTCCCTGCGCCAGGGAATAGCTTCCCAGAGGAGTGACGCCGATGAAAGTTTGTAGGTGGGTTGTTCCATCCGGTAGTGTAGAGCCGGTGGTAAAGCTTCTCCAATTCTGGTTATCTGCCTCTATCCTCCCGGCTGCGTTGACAGCTCGAACCTGCCAGTAGTAGGTAGTGTTTGGACCCAGGTTGGAAATGCCAACAATAAAGCTTTGTGCAGTATTCCAGGTACGATTGCACTGGTTATCGTTGATCACATCATAACAATATTCGTAATATTCTGCATTGAGACTGGTATTCCAGCTCAGGAATGTGCTGAGGTCGATCCCTGAGCCTCCATCGGAGGGGAAAGTCTTGTTAAACGCACCCGGCGACGAGACACAGCTATAAACCTTGACATTATCTACCCACCACCCCCAAGCCGAAACGGCTTCATCCAAGCCCATGCGCCAGCGAAAGACGACGCTCTCTCCTGCGAGAGAGGCAAGGTTCAGCCTGGTACTGATATACCCGTGGCTGCTGCCGACGAAGGCGGAACGCCCGGATAGGGGGTTGCCGGCACCCGTGAACAGAACCCCCTTATACCCGTTGTAATCGATCAGGGGACCCGCGTCTACTGCATAGTCTCCACCCAGAACGCTATATTCGAGCACCCCTCCATCAAAGTTGTATAAGGTCGGGTCTCCCGCGTTATATCCTGTTTCAAACCCGTAAGCATGATCAAAGCGTAAATAGGCATTTTCAGGGATATGAATAGATAAATACGACTCGGCAACTGCATCTGTAACTGTCCCGGGATAGTCATCCGCATACAATGAGTGATTGCCGGATTTCGCGTAAGACCCAAGGACGGAATCCAGTTGCCAGCGACCATGGAGCGACCAGTTCCCGGTTCCTGCTTCAAGATCATCCTCAAAAATGATAAGAGGGACAAGGTTGGCAGGACAGAACGGGGACTCAGTATTGAAATTGGGCGCAGGCTGCCCGTTCATCTCTACAGCATCGATAGCATCCTTGACTTCAGAACAGTTTCCAACCGTGATGCCCTTCTGCCCTAGCAGGTTTTTGCAAGCTTGCAGGAGGGCATAATACAGATCCGAGTAATCTGCACCGGACGATAACAGATTACTGCTGGCTTCATAGTAAATTGCAGCGGTCTTCGCCCAGCCAAGGGCCGTCACAGTCTTGCCGTTGAAACTGCCTCCTTCCACCATCAGGAAAACCGCTTTGTTATTCACGCCACTATTGGTGTGAATACCACCACTGTCCTCCTCGCCTTCATAATAGTGAGGGCTGGAGATCTTATCCGGATCACCGAACGCTGCGGGATTGCGCATGTCGCGCAAGGCGCCCAACCCGGAGACATCTTCGCCGATTTGCCATTTGACCCCTGCGGCATCGTTGCCCTGCCCGTTGGTCTGGTCATAGAACTCCCCCCACAGGTCTGAGAACGATTCGTTGATCGCGCCTGACTGGTAATAGTAGAACAGGCTGGACTCATGTTGGGTCACTCCGTGTGTTAACTCGTGCCCTACCACATCGTCTGCCAGCGGGAAGCCGTAAGCATCCCCATACACCATCTGCTCTCCCGACCAGAAGGCATTGTCATATCCAGAGTCATAATGCACGGTGGAGACAATCGTCATGCCGCTGTTGTTGATGCTGTTGCGGTAATGGTGAGCGGCATACAAGTTGGATATCCCCAGTGCATACCGATGTGCTGCCCGTGCATGAGGATCGCCGGCAGTGCAGTTTGGGTCTGCCTGATTACAAACCAAAACACCGGGAAGCGATAAATCATTATGGGCTGTATAGGTGCTGACCAAAGGCACATAAGTCTGAGAGAGAGATCCTTCAAATGCGCCGATGTCACAACGAGTGCCCACGGGCCTGGAAACGCCACGCTGATCTGCTGCAAAACAGGCATCTGAGCTGCTGCCCGGAGCATCCGGATTCCCTGCATCCATGGCAGGGCTTCCGATGTATAGCGCGTGGGTCAAATGCAGGCCGCCATTCGGCTGCAGAGGCGTAAGCCGAGGATCGATTGGGATTGCCGCCGTACCGACTTTATCGCCAGTTGTTGCGATAAATGTACAGCCTGAATTGTTTCCGATCAGGTTATATCCGGCGCTCCCCAGTGTTCCGTAACAGTCTGTGCCGGAAAAGATAACACTGTTGCGAGCGACAATACTGTTTTTTAATTCTTCTCCGTTAAGACCATGATGATAGATCCCGCCACCATAGTAGGCCGAATTGTCACTGATAGTGCTGTTATTTATTGTCAATTTGCCTTCGTTGTAAATTCCACCGCCGTAATAACCAAAATTATTGCTGATGGTACTATTCTGCAGCGTCAATGTACCGAAGGTATTATAAATACCGCCGCCCCCGCCATTTCCCGTGTTGTGACTGACCGTTGTATTAATCAAGGTTAGGGTGCCGTGGCTGAAAATTCCGCCGCCATGATCAGCTCTATTGTTTTGAATCGAGCTATTCGTAACAGTCAGAATGATATTAAGGCCAGGGATGTAAATTGCTCCTCCGGAATGATGCCGACTGTTCCTGATAATGAACCGGTCGATGGCGGTTTCCACCGTTGTTTCCATATAGACCCCTGGGCGAATATATTGTCCATCGAGGGTAGAAAACCCGGTTTGGGAAGTAAAACCTGTATTCCAGCCCCCGGACAGTGTGAGACCTTTCTCGAGGTGAACCATCGTAAAATAGGTACCTGCAGCAATGAGAATCGTATCATTATCGACTGCTTTATCGACGGCCGCCTGAATGGTGGCACAGGGAGCAGAGGGTAGCAAACAGGAATTTGAATCATTTCCTATCGTCGCGACATAGAACGCGAAGTTTTGAAGGCTGACATCGACATTTCCTGCGCCATTCGCAGAAGCAGTAACGGTATACACTCCCAAACTACTGTTCGCGGTAAATCGTGGGGCCGTTGCGATACCGTTCGTATCTGTCATGATCGTTGTAGTCTTGGTACCGGTGTCAGCAAATAGCCCACTGGGGCCCAGGCTGGGAGCCATGAAGGTAATACTGATATGGGGAACCAGGTTATCTGTGCTGTCTAATGCTACGACTTTGAAAGGTGTAGCGAAGGTAAGCCTTGGCGCGGCACGTTGATGATTCCCACCGACAATTTCAAGCCTGGCAAGAGACCCTGGAGCCATGTATTCATACGCTCCGATGTCACAGCCGCTTCCCTGAAGGCGAGCGACACCACGCTGATCTACCGGTGGACAGGAAACTGCGGCATTGATCGCAGGACTGTCCACAAACAATGGAAAATACCCATTGGAAAGCAGAGGGCCAAGCTTTGGATCCATTCCCACTTGATCACTTGCTTGCACCTCGAGATTACAGTGGATCGTTGTGCCGATCATATTATGACCCGCAGATGTAATCAGCCCATCGCAATCACTCGGATTTCGGATCGATCCCAGATTGCCATAAAGGATACTGTTCTGAATGGTGACAGAGCCGACGGAATTATTGATACCACCTGCTGTGTTGCTAGTACTCGCATTATTGGCAATCGTAGAATTTAGAATTGTCAATGTCCCCTGGTTCAAGATGGCACCCCAGCCTCCCCGATTATTGCTGATCGTGCTGTTCACGAAGGAAAGTATGCCACAATTTACGATAGAGCCTGACATTCCTGTGATCGAACTTTGGCGCAGGGTGACCTGATTCGTGCAGTCAATGGATAGAGGATCTCTGCCATTTCGAAGTATCAAACGTTCAACAACGCTGTCCTTTGTAAATTGAATTAGGTGGGACGCAGTTCCATGACCGTCTAGGATAGAAAATCCTGCTTGATGATCGAAGCTAGAATCCCAACCACCGAGAATTGTTAAGCGTTTCGTAACCTTTACATTCGCAGCCTCACCTTGAAAGACTCCCACAGAAACGTAAATCGTATCCCCATTGCTTGCCTTCTCGATTGCGCCGTTGATGGTCGCACAGGGAGTGGCTGGCGTCAGGCAATCGTTGATGTCACTGCCAGTGGGGGCAACAGTCCAGAACCCATTGTGGAGAGGAAAGTCCACCGAGGCAACGCCAGTTGCAGAAGCAACGACTGTATAAGCTCCTAGAACAGTATTCGCGGTAAAGGTAGATGTGGTGGCGATGCCGTTGGCATCTGTCACGACGGTCGTGATCTGCGTACCAGTCGCGGCAAAGGTTCCGCTGGGGCCGCTGGCCGGAGCCGTAAAGGTGACGCTTGCGTTGGGAACGGGCTTATTTTGACCATCCAGCATGATCACTTGGAGAGGATGCAGGAAGGCAAGCCCTGGACGTACATACTGGCCGTCACCGCTGTAAACGAAAATGCGGGTGAAGCCGCCCGGGGCATCGTATTCATACGCGCCGATATCACAGCGTGCGCCAACCGGGCGGGTTATGCCGCGCACATCCGCCGCCAGACAGGCGTTCCCATCGCTGCCAGGCGCGACCGGATTGCCAGCATCAATCGCGGGGCTGATTCCCTGCAGGGGATGGTAGCCCGGAGACCCGATCAACGTGCCTAACCTCGGGTCGATATCGGTCAGGTCGCCGGTTGTGGGTGTGAACTCGCAATCTTTAGAATTGCCGATCAGGTTGTACCCCGCCGTGAGAACAGGACCTATACAATCCGGTCCCTGATCCTGGAATGTGGATGAGTTTCCCGCGACAATCGTATTTTTCAGTGTGATGGTGCCACTATGGCTAACCATCCCGCCACTGTAGAGTCCTATATTGTCGCTGATCGTGCTGTTGTTGAAGATCGCTGTTCCATCCCCTGTGTTATAAAGACCCGTGCCGCCGTTGCCGCTGATTGTGACATTGTTCATGACCGCGCCGCCGGCGTTTAAGATCCCACCCCCTGTGTTATTGTCGATGGTGCTGTTGTTGATCACAACCGCGGTCCCCATGTAATAGTTATAGATGCCGGTTCCGTTGTTGTTGCTGATGGCACTGGAATTGATTGTCAGCTGGCCCAAGTTAAAGATGCCAGCAGCTGACCCACTATTCCCGTTCTGCATGACCATTCGCTCGATCGTGGCGATTACGCCACTATTCACCCTCAGTGCCCCGCGCGCGCCTTGCCCGTCAATCGTGGACTGCCCACCTTGTGTAATAAAACTCGCATTCCATCCCCCGGAGAGAGTAATACTCTGATTAATCAGCACGACTTCATCTCCTATGCCTGTATAAGTTCCAACAGCAATCTTGATCGCATCGCCAGCGCTTGCTTTTCCTATCGCGCCGTTGATTGTGGCACACGGATTACTTGGGCTGGAACACGAGTTCGCATCATTTCCCGTGATAGAGACGTACCAGGTTGCTCCCATAAGGGTATGCATGTGATTAGCATTTAGATCATTTGTGTTGTCGGTTTTATTTGGTTGCAGATCCGTAGGGGATGAGAAAATGATGGGTTGACTTAGCTTTATATACTCTGGAGTTTCCCATACCGTATCAATCTGATTAAAGTGCAGGCTGATACCCCCTCTGTGCGCATTGACCAGCACCAGTTCGCGGACAGGCACACTTGCATCTTTTGGTGTCAGGTCCATACGCCAGACAAGCTCAACCGGACGGGTGCTTGCTCGTAAGAGGCTTTCATCGTAGATCCATAATTCGGGCTCGGAAGCGGCTAAATCTTCCAGAGTCTTTTGATACCATTTCGCCACAGCCTGGAGCGCAATCGTCTTAGCTCGACCAGAGTCAATCTTCGGCTGGGTAGAGAGCGAAAGATCAGTTGATACCTCACCGTTCATTGAATACAGATCGCCCTGCTCATTTGTATGGACAATCAATTCGCCGCCCATGACTGGGATGCCTTGATAGTGCTGTTGGTAGCGAGCAGTTATACGTCCATCTTCTGAATGATTGGACTTCATTTCTTTGAGATCCCGCTCAGGGTTTTTCAAGCCAAATTCCGGGGCAAAGCGTTTAGCAAGCGCCATCGCCGGATCCTGAGGGTGGATAAAAATCCCCAATGCTTTCGATGCGGACAGCGCTTGGCCACTCTCAGATTTAAGGAAGTTAACCTTGCCTGTCTGCGGGTTGACCTCGCGCTTCAGCCCATCATCTCCCTGTGCGGCAGCAGGAGCGAATGGAAAAGCAGAAAAAAGGATTGTGATAATGACAATGTTGGAGATAACCTGAAAAAGCCTGCGATGCATAACCATGTAGAATCTCCCTGAACAACAATGCTTTCCTAAAAATCTTTGCTCGGCTTTTTCAGAATATCAAAGCTTAGGCGGTAAGTCAATTAAGAAAAGGTTACACTTTTAGCTCAAAAAAACAGGACTGTCCCGATTGAGTCAGGACAGTCCTGTTTTGAAATCTTGAAGAGATAGCCTGGTCTACGGTACACCAAAGCGTAGCTGGGTATCGAGACCGACGTTGTTGTACCAAGGGAACCAGTAAATGGTGTCCAGCTGCGTGTTGGGCAGCGCCATCATTTCGGTGAAGCTGGTTTGTTTTCCATTGACCTTATAGATCACGCGCTCGGCGACCACGATGTCCTGATCGCTGACGATCTGTACGGGTCCGTTGTTGATGCTGGGGAAGCTCACACGCGTGCTCTCGCCATCCAGGAGCGTGATGCCCTCGACCGGGGTCACCTCATTGCCGCCGATGAACACATGCACGGTGGCTGTGTTGCCGCTGACGTTCCCGATGCGCAGTTGTGTGTCCAAGTCTACGTTGTTGTACCAAGGCAGCCAGTAGGTCGTGTCTAACTGGCTCTCGGGCAGCGCCATCATCTCCGAGAAACTTGTCTGGATGTTGTTCACCTTGTAGATGACGCGCTCGGCAGCCACAATGTTCTGGTCGCTGACGATCTGCACCGGCCCATCATTCACACCTGTATAGCTTAGGCGCGTGCTCTCGCCTTCCAGGAGGGTGATGCCCTCGAGGGGGGTCACCTCATCCCCGCCGATGAACACATGCACGGTCGCCGTGCTGCCGCTGACGTTCCCGATCCGCAACTGGGTATCCAGATCCACGTTGTTGTACCAGGGCAGCCAGTAGGTCGTGCCCAGCTGGCTCTCGGGTAATGCCATCATTTCCGAGAAGCTGGTCTGCGTGCCTTGGACGGTGTAGATCACCCTCTCGGCGGCCACAATCTCCTGGTTGCTTTCGATCTGCACCGGTCCGTCGTTCACCGGGTAACTCACCCGCGTGCTTTCTCCCGCAGCCAGGTTTAGGATGGGCATTGCCACGCCGCCGATGGTCACGGTGACAGTTGCCGGGTTGTCCGTCGCATTGGCGATGCGCAGCTGCGTGTCCAGATCCACGTTGTTGTACCAGGGCAGCCAGTACGTCGTGTCCAGCTGTCCATCCGGTAATCCCATCAGCTCTGTGAAGCTCGTGTTCACTCCACCCACCTTGTAGATCACACGCTCAGCGCCGATCAACGGGACGGCATTCGTGTTCTTGATCTGCACCGGCCCGTCGTTAACACCAGTGTAGCTCTCGCGCAGACTTTGCCCCTGCTCCAATGTGTATGCCCCTTGCCGGGTGGCACCGACCCAGGCTTCGATCTTTGTCAGCCCGGCAGGCAAGGTGGATGTTGTAGTAAAGCTGCCCCAGTTTGCGACGTCAGCATACGTAGTACCCGCAGCGTTTATCGCGCGTACTTCCCAGTAGTACGTGGTATTTGTTCCCAGATTGGAAATGTTTACAGATGTGGCTGGAGTGTTAGTCCAGGTGCGGTTGCACTGGTTGTCGTTGATCAGGTCATAGCAGTATTGATAGAAGCTTGCGAATGGGCTACTGGTCCATGAAAGTGTGGTGCTTAAACTAACACCGTTACCTCCATGATCAGGCGAGACTTTGCTGAATACTCCTGGGGGATCGAGCGTCCGGAACGACCAGAACGCCGTGGGACTTCCATTCGCGTACGTGTTGCCAAAGGCATTGATGGCTCTCACTTGCCAGTAGTACGTTGTTTTGAGGCTTAATCCGCTTAGTAATTTGCTTGTGGATGTCCCATTACTGATCCAGTTCGCGCAGGCATTGTCGTTCGTTGTATCATAGCAATACTGATACGAGGTGGCTCCAGCGCTGGCTCCCCAGCTCAGAGTGACGCTCGAGGGTCGATTTGTGGCACCGTTGGCTGGGCTGGTTTTGTTGAACGCTCCCGGCGGAGGGTTGCAGGTATAGAGCTTTACATTATCTACCCACCAGCCCCAGTCGTAACCAGCTTCGTCCAGCCCCATCCGCCAGCGGAAGGTCACGGTCTTGCCTGCCAGTGACGCCAGATTCAGACGCGTACTGATGTAGCCATGGCTGTCACCCGCAAACGCAGACCGCCCGGAAAGTGGATTGCCCGCACCTGTGAACAAGACACCATCATATCCATTAACGTTAATTAATGACCCCGCATCTACCCACGTGGACCCGTTATTGATGCTGTATTCAAGCACACCCCCATCGTAGTAGGCGTCCGACGATTCGAAGCCATAGGCATGCGCAAAATGGAGATACGCATTTGCTGGAATCGTAAGCGGTTTCAATCTGGCAGTCGCATTGGTGATGGCATCCGGATAATCATCGGCATACAAAGAGTGCAAACCCGATTGTGCGAATGGTCCAAAGGGCGAATCTAACTTCCAGCGCGGGTAAGCACCGTTGCTGAACGTCCAGTTTGCTGTTCCGCTTTCCAGATTGTCTGCAAAGATAACACTTGGACCACCTACCACGCATAGAGGCGCATCGGTATTGAAATTGGCTGCAGGCTGCCCGTTCATTTCCACGGCGTCGAGAGCATCTTTTACTTCGACGCAGTTCGCCGCTGTAATTCCTTTCTGCCCAATTAGGTTGGAGCAGGCTTGCTGGAGGGCGTAATACAGATCGGAGTAATCCGCACCAGACGTCAGCAAATTCGTATTGGCTTGGTAGTAGATCGCAGCGGTCTTCGTCCAGCCAAGAGGAGTTACCGTTTTGAGATTGAAGGTATCGCCCTGTACCATCAAGTAGATAGCCTTGTTGTTAATCCCACTATTATGGTGCACCCCGCC
>JAICRQ010000598.1 GCA_025966435.1 Anaerolineales bacterium
CAGGGACTCTCCAATGATGAGATCGGCAAACGGCTTTTCCTCGCTCTGGATACCATCAAAGGGCATAATCGAAAAATTTTTGACAAACTGGGGGTCCAACGGCGTACCGAAGCGGTTGCCCGCGCCCGTGAGTTGGGCTTGCTGTAAATTGAGTGCTGAGTCTGTGGCAAACTTGATATAAAAATCGTGTGCAGAGGGGGACAGAAATTAATACCTGATTTCCGCGACATCAAAACAACACCTCGAATAACACTTTCGTGTCTAACCCGCAACAGCGCGGTGTAGCTATACTACATCTACATCGAACAGAAAGAGGAAGCTGATGGATATATACGAAGCGTTATACACAACCCGCGCCATGCGGCGGCTCAAACCTGACCCGATCCCCTACGAGGCGCAGGCTCGCGTCCTGGATGCTGCCATTCGTGCGCCCCATATCGGAGAGGGATGGCGGTTTATCCTGGTCGACGACCCGGAGATCAAGTCGCAGCTCGCGCCGCTCTACCGGCAGGGATTTGAGCGCATGATTGGCGGGCGGCCCGAAGAGCTCTTTGCCGAGGTGATACAGACGGATACACAGATGGGCAAGACCGTTCGGTCGGGTCTCCACCTGGTGAACCATTTTGCCGAAGTCCCGTTGCTTCTGATGGGATTCGGTCGCACCCGCGATGGCGCTGGCGTCTACCCGGCGTTGTGGAATGCAATGCTGGCAGCCCGCGCCGAAGGGATCGGTTCTACCCTGACAGGCTTCTTGCAGTCATACTTTGCAAGTGAGGTGATGGAAATCCTCCGGGTGCCAAAAGATGCCGGCTGGTACCTGCATGGGGTTGTCGTCATGGGCTACCCGACCGGTCGCTGGGGAGTAGCTGCCCGCAAACCAGTCCACGAGGTCGCCGCGCGCAATAGCTGGGAGGGTGATCTGGGTTTCACAGTCCCGGAGCCATTATGGCAGAAGTGATTGACTCTAGTCAACCGGAAGTCTATCAAATTCGGGTCCGGAGCCATCTGGGCTCAGATTGGACAGACTGGTTCGAAGGGTTGACGATCACTCTGGAAGAGGGTGGCGATACCTTACTCACCGGTCCCGTAGTCGATCAGGCGGCGCTGCATGGACTGCTGAAGAAAGTCCGTGATTTGGGAATATCTCTGGTCTCGATCAATCCAGTCCAACCCAATCAAGTTCAGATGGAAGATGGGAATGTAGAATGATACTTCTGCACATGATAGGCGGTCTTACAAGTCTGACTTCCGGTGCGGTTGCTCTTTCCTCACCAAAGGGAGGAAATCTACATCGTAAAGTCGGTATGATCTTTGTCTACGCGATGCTGGTCATGTCCACCAGTGGCGCAGTGATGGCAGCCCAGATCCCGGAGAGAGTTTCGGTCATCGCCGGTCTGCTGACCTTTTATCTGGTGGTGACCGCCCTGCTCACAGTTCGTCGGCACGGCAGAGGTTTCCCTTGGATGGATGTTGCTGCAACGGTCTTTGGATTGGCGGTGGTTGTCCTCGCGATCGTGTTTGGCATTACGGGATCGAACGATCCAGCCGGGCCACCACCCGCTTTAGCCTTTATTTTCGGCGCCGTGGCGTTGCTGGCAACTTTCGGGGATGCGCGTATATTGTTGGTGCGAAGCCTTCCCTGGCACCAGCGCATTGCGCGTCATTTGTGGCGTATGTGTCTCGCGCTGTGGATCGCTGCCGCATCCTTCTTTCTGGGGCAATCCGATGAATTCCCGGAAGCGCTGCGCATTATGCCCTTGCTGTGTACCCCGGTGCTGCTGGTGATGTTGCTGATGGTCTACTGGCTGGTGCGCGTCCTGTTCACGCAGTGGCGCCCTGCTTACGAATGATAGATCGTAATACTCGATTATGCAACCTGATGAGATAAAACGTCGTACACTATTCTAAAGGAAACAAACATGGAACTCCAGTACTTTGAATTTCTAAAACATCTGATTCGTTTCAACCGATACGTCTATCTCGATCACAATGCAACAACGAATGTGAGCAGCCGTGTGCAGCGCAAAATGAATCAGGTCCTGAGAGATCATTACGGTAACCCATCATCCTTCTACGGCATTGGCAGAAAGTCAGCCGAGATCATGGAACAAGCCCGGCAGTATGTTGCTGACGCCATTCATGGCGACGCTCATGAAATTTATTTCACCGCCTGCG
>JAICRQ010000397.1 GCA_025966435.1 Anaerolineales bacterium
CTTCTACTCGCTCACCATGCCGATGACGACGAATGCAAAGGTGAAGAGATTTAGCAGCGTGTCCAGAAAGTCAACTGTCTGTATTGTTTCGCTCGCTCCGGAGCGACTCAGGATCTCGCGAGATGCACCGGAACCCAATGTGCCCGGTCGAGGTCTCCACCGTCTCGGCCTGGCGCGCCGCCGGCCGGTAGCGCAGGCAGTAGTTGGGCGCGCACAGGTGCGAGCCGCCCTTGATCACCTTGCGCGGGATGTGGGCGCCAGGTTGCCCGGTTGCGTAGCTCTGCTCGGCGGCCTCCACCCGCGGGTTGCGACTCATGTCGCCGGGCGCGCAGCATGACGGTGCCGCATCCTCTGGATGGTGCGGCGTGTAGAAGTCGCTGGTCCACGCCCACACGTTCCCGGCCATATCGTACAGCCCGTAGCCATTGGCCGGGAAGCTCCCCACGGGCGACGTGCCTTCGTAGCCGTCCGTCATCAGGTTTTGCCAAGGGAACTCGCCCTGCCGGGCAGCTGGTCGGTAGCGCAGGCAGTAGTTGGGCGCGCACAAGTGTGAGCCGCCCTTGACCACTTTGCGAGCGATGTAAGCGTCGGGCAGGTTGGATTCCCAATTTCCCACCGGAGAGTCGACGCGCGGATTATGTGGAGCACAGCATGGCCTGGAGGATTCCTGCGGTTGCCGCAATGTGAAGAAATCGCTAGTCCATTCCCACACATTGCCAGCCATATCATAGAGTCCATAACCGTTGGCAGGGAAGGACCCGACCGGTGAGGTGCCTTCATAGCCATCGCTCTTGAGGTTTTGCCATGGGAACTCTCCCTGCCACGTGTTCGCCATCAAACGACCGTCCGGTACAAATTCATCACCCCAAACATACTTCGCGCCATCTAGCCCGCCGCGCGCTGCGTACTCCCACTCGGCTTCGGTGGGGAGGGCCTTTCCCGCCCAGGCAGCATACGCCTCGGCATCATCATACGCCATATGAACGACCGGGTGAGCCTCGCGCCCCTCGAGTGTGCTTTCGGGGCCTTCAGGACATCTCCACAATGCACCCGGAACATAGGCCCACCAGGCGCGGTGATCACGAAGGCTGACACGGTGCGGCGGGCGTCGAAAGACAAGTGATCCCGGCACGAGGAAAGAAGGATCAACTCCTGAATAATCCGCCGGGTCTGGGGCGTGCTCAGCGACCGTCACATAGCCCGTCGCCTCGACAAAGCGCCCGAACTCGGCATTCGTCACCGGATGTTCATCCATCCAGAAGCCAGCCACTGTGGCATGGTGGACCGGCTGCTCCTCCGGATAAAACTCATTCGATCCCATCCGAAACGTACCGCCAGGAATCCGGACCATTCCTGGGAAAGGCGGAGGCAAAAAAGATCCTTCGTTATGCAAGTCTGCTTGCTCCTAATCCTTTGCAGCTTCGCAAATTTATGATGTTGTGCGGTGAAACTCTTTGGGGTCGGGCCCGGTCAGGCCCTTGCGAGGGAAGCGATAGTACCTAATTTCGTTAAGTACCCGAGAAATTGGCGTCATTTTGGTTTGCCTAAGGGTAGCGATTACAGCCAGCTTCTGGCTCGGTTCTACGAATCGCCATGCTTGGGCCGCCTATAGATAATATTATATAGCTTAAACAGTACGTTAGTAGAGAAAATCTTGGGAAGATCCACCATCTTAGCTGCCAGTACGAATATCGGGAACGAATTCTTCAACAAGGCGTTTTCCTTCCCATATGTGCCTCCTAGATCTCCTGATCCAAAAGGCCAGCCCCCGCCCATACTCGAATGAAGCATCTCGCCAGCCGATTCATCGATCCGATGATCGGAATACGGAGAGAAACGAGGGGGCATCTCAAGCAGGCAGAACTGTTCCTAACCGGACCTGGGAAAATAAGTCGTTGAGCGGCTCCGTCATACTGGGGTGTGTATAAATACTGTCGCAGAGAGTTTCATATGATGCCCCAGTCTGCATTGCCATCTGCACTACATTGATCACTTCACTTGAATCGGCACAAAATAAACTGCAGCCCAGAATGGAGCCGGTTTTTTGGTCAACAATTGCCTTCAACAGACCTTCTGTTTCGTGCAGCTGC
This sequence comes from Anaerolineales bacterium, assembly GCA_025966435.1. Taxonomy (GTDB): domain Bacteria; phylum Chloroflexota; class Anaerolineae; order Anaerolineales; family Villigracilaceae; genus Defluviilinea. The sequence goes on from JAICRQ010000397.1 coordinate 2,091, forward strand.
TGTGCGCGTGGAACGGCGGCTGCCGGCATTTTTACAACTTGAATTTCATAACCGGCCTGTAAAGCGCTCTCTTCAGACAATCCGATGCGCGACAGGGTCGGATGCATAAATATCGAGTAGGGTACATTTAGACGAGCTTTCGTTGAATGCGGCTCATCTGTATTGCCATCGAGCTGATCCCGGACAATTCTGAAATCATCCAGGGAAATATATGTGAATTGGGGACCACCGTTAACATCGCCTAATGCCCAGACATTTGCCGCCGATGTGCGCAAGAAGTCGTCCACTACAATGAAACCGCGTGCATCGACTTGTATTCCCGCGTTTTCAAGTCCGAGCCCCAGCGTATTAGGCGCACGCCCGACTGCGACCAGAATCGCGTCTGCCATTAATTGTTTTGAGTCGTTCTCGTTATCCAAAATCTCCACGATTGCCCCATCATCCTGATCATAGATTTTCTGTGCCGACGCACCCATAAGAAACTCGACCCCTCGTTTCTCAAGGGCAGTTTTCACGGCTTCTGCAATGTCACGGTCCTGACTCCGCAACAACGTTTCATTCCTCTCCAGCAAGGTTACATGAGAACCGAAACTGGCATAGATAGAGGCAAACTCCAGGCCAATATATCCTCCGCCAATGATTAACAGTTTACGCGGAAGCTGTTGTAGCTCCATTAGACTGGTACTGGTGAAGGCCCGTATGATTCTGCATACAGGGGAGAATAGTGATAGTTGGGCTGGCTAATGCATAGTATTTTACGTCATACCCTGTGAGACATTTTACTCTCTATTTTAAGAGAGACTTCATCACCTCATAAGGTGTTTTTCCCTCCAGAGAGAGATGGGACGATCATAGTTGTAGAAGTTTTCCCACGCCTTCAGCTTCGCATTTAGATCCGTGTCATCGGTATAAGTCAGCAGCTGGTAAAACTCGGTCTGATCCGTTCGATGGGAGCGTTCGACTTTGCCGTTCAATTGTGGTGTCTGAGGTTTGATATACACATGCCGCATTCCCTGGTCTTCGACATGCCAATGAAAACGAGCTTGAAATTCATGACCTCGATCGGTTCGGATGGTGCTGAGCCGGAAAGGAAACTTTTCGACAACATAGTTCATGAACTGGATGGCACGTTCCTGGTTATGTTCTGGATAGATCTGTAATGCTCGAACCCGCGTCGCGTCATCGATCGCGGTGTATTGATACCGTTTCACCAGCTTTCCCTCTCGATCTTTCAGCTGCAAGAACTTCACATCCACCTGTACGTGATGTCCAGGAACCGTTTTTGCATACCGTTGGGTGTGCAGAGCACGCTTAGGAGCACTCTTGGGTAACCGGCTCAGGCCATGGGCCTTCAACACTCTGCTCACCGTGGATTCTGAGATCTTGATCCCATGATAACGGTCCAGATAATACCTAATTCGTAAGGCTCCGATTTGATGCTCCGTCCGGATCGCCAGGATTTTCTCCACAACTTCAGGTGACGTTCTGCGAGGATGGTGGTAGGCGATGGGGCTTGCTCGGTACAATCCAGAACGTCCAGCTTTCGCATATTTCTGTTTCCAACGGTAAAAGCTTGCACGAGGCACGTCGTATGCCTGGCAGACTTTGCTGACACCCAAATCTTGTGCAAGGTCAAGGACGACGAGTTTGAACCTGACCCTCAATTCTTCCCGAGCTTCTTTGTGCATCTGATCCTCCGATTCATACTTTACATATTCCTACGAAATGTCTCGGAAGATATGACGTATTACATTTTTGGGCAAAACTGCCCTTTTTTTGTGGTCTTGACAGGACTCGAA
>JAICRQ010000543.1 GCA_025966435.1 Anaerolineales bacterium
GAACGCGCCCGTCACAGGAGGCAATCGAAGAATGCGACACCCTGTTCATGGTCGGGACATCCTTCCCCTACATTGAGTTTCTGCCCAAACCGGATAAAGCGCGGGGAGTCCAATTGGATATCGATCCTGTCCGTATCGGACTGCGCTACCCGGTCGAGGTCGGGCTGGTGGGTGACAGCCGCCATGCGCTTCGGGCCCTTCTGCCGTTGCTGAAGCGAAATGAGAATCGCGCTTTCCTGGAAAAGGCGCAAAAGAATATGAAGGAATGGTGGGCGCTCATGGAAGAACGCGCCACACGCCCCGACAAGCCAATGAAACCTCAGGTGGTGGCTCATGAACTGGGCAAGCGTCTGCGCGAGGATGCCATTGTCTCGTGCGACAGCGGCACGATCGCCACCTGGTGGGCGCGGCACATCCGCGTGAAACGCGGTCAGATGCATTCCCTCTCCGGCACACTGGCTTCGATGGCGAACGGCTTGCCCTATACGATTGCCGCCCAGATCGCCTACCCCAACAGGCAGTGTGTGGCATTTGTGGGCGACGGCGGTTTCTCGATGCTGATGGCAGAGTTTGCCAACGCGGTGATGTACGAGCTTCCGATCAAAATCATCATCATCAAGAACAACACCCTGGGGCAGATCAAATGGGAGCAGATGGTTTTTCTGGGGAACCCGGAATATGGCGTTGAGCTGCACCCGATCGACTTTGCCGCGTTTGCCCGGGCTTGCGGTGCGACTGGCTTCACGGTCGAAGACCCTGCTGAGTGTGGAACCGTGATCGAGCAGGCGCTCAACACGCCGGGTCCGGTGATCGTACAGGCAGTTGTGGATCCGTTCGAGCCGCCAATGCCTGCGGAGGTGACCACGGATCAGGCGCTCAAATTCGCTCAATCGCTCGTCAGGGGTCAGCCTAAACGGATGAAGATCGCGACGACGGTCGCGGAAGATATGGTACGCGAAATGATATAGCGCCAGCGGGCGCAGGAAGGAAACTCTTATGGAATCACCACTTTTTGGCAAAAGCACCCACAATACGATCCTCAACGAGGTTCACGAAGGCATGCGCGTGGTTGACCGCGATGGAGAGGAGATTGGCACAGTCCGGCGGGTATTCCTGGGCGCGGTGTCCGATGAAATACATGAACGCGGAAAGGGACCTGCTACGGCGCCTGATCCCGAAATTCGCGATGACTCCTTGTTTGACAACCTGGCGGAAGCCTTCTCTGCAGACGATCCGCTGCCTGAGGCACTACGTGGACAGCTGTTACGCCAGGGATTCATCCGCATCGATTCCGCAGGTTTGTTTGCGTCAGACCGCTATGCTACGCCAGATCAAATCGAATCGGTCTCGGATGACATCGTCCGGTTAAATCTAGCGAAAGACGATTTGATCGATCGTTCCTGATGGGGCGTTTTGAGTATGTAAGAGAACTACGTGGAGGTCCCCGGGTTGGACTCCTGCAGCGCTTACTTATTACCGCCTTTGCGGGCTGGTTGATCCTGGCGGCGCACAGAGTCCGCGCCATCGCGGCGGATGAGTCGGCGGAGTCGCCCAGCAAGAGATCGTAAACAAAGCACATGAAGGTCGAACGACTCGAGGTGAACGCTTATCGCATCCCAACCGAACAGCCGGAAGCCGACGGCACGATCGAGTGGGATTCGACTACGATGGTGCTGGTGGAAGCCATTGCCGATTCGGGCACGCGCGGGCTGGGCTACACGTATGGAGCCGCCGCGTGCGCCCCGCTGATCCGCGATGGACTCGCACGGATTGTAATTGGCTGCCCGGTGGAGCATGTGGGCGCGGCGTGGGACGCGATGGTACGCTCCGTCCGTAACATTGGGCGTCCCGGCATTGCCTCTCATGCGATCTCGGCAGTGGATACCGCCTTGTGGGACTTGAAAGCCAGAGCCCTTGGGAAACCGCTTTTTCAACTGCTGGGCGCCCGGCGCGAGGTAGTTCCCCTCTACGGCAGCGGCGGCTTCACAAGCTACAGCGAACGCGAGCTGGCAGAACAATTCAGCGGTTGGGCGTCAGATGGATTCTTGCGCGTGAAGATGAAAGTTGGCAAGAACTGGGGCACGAAACCGGAGGAAGATGTAACCAGGGTGCGGATCGCACGTGAAGCCATCGGCGGCGAAGTCGAGTTATTCGTGGACGCCAACGGCGGATACACGGTCAAGCAAGCTATCGCGCAGGCACATCGTTTTGCGGAACACGGCGTGAGTTATTTCGAAGAACCGGTCGCCTTCGATGTTCTCGATCAGCTGGCGTTTATTCGCCAGCGCATTCCAATGGCGTTAGCGTCTGGCGAATATGGCTATGACCTGTATGACTTTCGGAACACGCTGCTTGCCGGCGCAGTGGATATTTTGCAGGCTGACGCCACACGCTGCCTGGGCGTGACAGGCTGCCTGGCGGCAGGTGAGCTGGCTTACAGTTTCGGCGTGCCTTTTTCCACGCACACGGCGGCTTCCATCCATGCCCACATTGCCTGCGCGGTCCCGCAGATCGAGCATGTTGAATATTTTTACGATCACGCCCGCATCGAGCACATGCTTTTCGATGGCGCGCTGGTACCGCTGAATGGCGAACTACAGCTTGACCCCTCTAGACCCGGGCTGGGGCTGGAGTTCAAACGACAGGAGGCAGAAACGTACCGGCTGAATGTGTAGCTGAGCGGTTTCCAATCAAGCATCCGGATGAGTGGGACCGGAAACGAGAAGACAAACGTATTGAGACGAACATGCCAAGCAAAACTTCCA
>JAICRQ010000258.1 GCA_025966435.1 Anaerolineales bacterium
TATTGGAGAGTGGGAATGAAATCACCATCGCAACCAATAACAGGGACAGAACGCCAAGAACAATAAGAAAACGATTTTTGAACATTTTGATCTCCTTTGTGGTGTTGGATATTTAGCGAACCAGTAACCCGAGGATTCCGAGGACGCTCAGGAGTGCCAAGATGAGTTTCGGCAAACGGTACAGCAGGCCAGACTTGGTGGCACCAGATCGGTAAAAGGCCTGGCTCGCCATTCCCTCGGCTTGCAGATCGCGGATTTTTTCTTTCCGCATGACATCATAGGAATAATGGTTCATTTTGATTCTCCTTATCGTGAACAGGTTCTATAGGCGGATAACAGGGTTTCCAATCCGCCGTCTATACCGGTAGGACCGTCTTCCGTGCGGATGACCCACATGCCTGCTTCTTCATCGTATTCGGTACGGATGGAATGACGGGAGGGAAGGCTATCGCACTTTAAGGGGTTCCCCGATTCAGATCCGATAAGCGTGATGGCAACTGCTTCCCGGATAGTGAAAGCGGACAGGACCACTACTGCCATGGCCATTAAGAGTAGGAACAAACGATTTTTCAGCATGTTATCTCCTTTGACCGGTTGAATTTGCGAGTTCGAAACGCGCGCCGGTCGTTTGATGCTTTCACTTTACAATTTGGGCTCCTACCTCACTTGCCATTTCCTACCAAAATTCTCCAAACGGCTGATAATTGTGCTATTCTGCTCTCATCACACTGAAAAAGGGTTTTTGGAAAGGAACGGCTAATGTCCGCTTCAATCCCCGAGAACACGCTGGAAAAATTCACAACGTTCGGTGACCTGCTTCGCTTCCTACGTCGCCGCGCAGGGCTTACGCAGTTGGAGCTTTCTATCGCTGTTGGCTACAGCGACGCGCAGATCAGCCGCTTGGAACAAAACCTGCGCCCACCGGATATTCCCACGATCGAAGCGCGGTTCATTTCTGCCCTTGGGCTAGAAGATGAGCCAAAGGCGGTCGCGCGGCTGTTGGATCTTGCAGCCAACGTGCGACGCGAGGATGCGCCAGGGCTTGGACTTTGCCCATACAAGGGATTGAACTACTTCGATGAGGCCGATGCTGATTTGTTTGTAGGGCGTGAGGAATTGACGAGCTTACTCGTCGAGCGTGTCCTGACGATGTCGTCTAGCAGGATGTCTAATCAGTTGCGATTTCTGGCTGTAGTCGGGGCGTCGGGAAGTGGGAAATCTTCGCTGGTGCGTGCCGGCCTGGTCCCTGCCTTGCGCTGGAATAAACAATCCATTGACTGGCAACTTCACATCCTGACTCCCACCGCCCATCCTCTGGAGAGCCTAGCGGCGAGCCTCACACAGGAAAACAGTTCAATGGCGGCAACCGCCACTCTCATGGACGATCTGGAGCGCGATCCGCGCAGCCTACAGATCTTTGCAAAGCGCAAATTGGGAGCAAAGGATGGATCTCACTTATTGCTTGTGATCGACCAGTTCGAGGAGTTATTCGCCTTATGCCGTTCGGAAGACGAGAGAGCAGTGTTTATCGGTAACCTGCTCACCGCGGCATCTGAAGTGGATGGTCCGATAATTACACTTATCACATTGCGGGCAGATTTTTATGCTCACTGCGCGAACTACATCCAATTGCGCGAAGCCCTGGCAAAGAATCAGGAATATATTGGCGCGATGAGCCCCGAGGAACTTAGACGTGCCATCGAAGAGCCCGCCCGGCGCGGCCGCTGGGAATTCGAGCCCGGATTGGTTGACCTGTTATTACATGACATCGGCCATGAGCCGGGCGCCTTGCCACTCCTTTCTCATGCACTGCTGGAAACGTGGCAAAGACGGCGTGGACGTATGATGACATTGAGCGGTTACACATCCTCCGGCGGTGTACGCGGTGCCATTGCCGAAACGGCCGAAACCGTGTTTACGGATCAGTTCACTCATGAACAACAAGAAATCGCCCGCCGCATCTTCCTGCGATTGACCGAACTGGGTGATGAAACATCTACCGGCGACACGCGTCGCCGCGCAACCTTTAGCGAGCTGATCTTACAACCGGAAGAAAGAGAATCAACACACAGCGTATTAAAAGCACTGGCAGATGCCCGTCTGATCACAACCAGTGAAGACACGGTAGAAGTAGCACATGAAGCCTTGATCCGCGAATGGCCAACCCTGCGGGGTTGGCTCGAAGATAATCGTGAAGGACTGCGCCTGCATCATCAGCTCACCGAAGCCGCACAGGAATGGGACTCTCTCAACCGTGAACCAGACAGGCTCTATCGCGGTGCTCGACTGACGCAGGTACAGGAATGGGCAGAGACACGCGCGGGCGAATTGAATCAATTAGAGCGTGAATTTTTGGAGGACTCCCTGTTCTGGGCGCAACAGGAAGCAGCGGAAAGGGAAGCCCAGCGACAACGTGAGCTTGAAGCGGCGCAAAAACTGGCTGAATCCGAAAAACAACGGGCAGAGGAACAAACAAGTTTCGCCGCTCAAATGAGTAAACGCGCCATGTATCTGACAGGCGCTTTTATCGTTGCCCTCATCATGGCATTCACGGCTTTGTATTTTGGCTCGCAGGCGCGTGAAACGGCAATCACAGCCCAGAATGATCGACGTCTCGCAACAGCGCGTGAACTAGCAGCGGCTGCTCTCAATAACCTGGAAGCAGATCCCGAGCGTAGTATTTTGCTGGCATTAAGATCTGCCGAAACAACCCGGACAGTGCATGGGTCAATCCTTCCCGAGACGGTAGAAGCATTACATCATTCCATCGTAGCATCCCCGATTAGATTAACTCTGAGAGAACACAAGGATTGGGTAGTATCAACAGATTTCAGCTCAGATGGAAAATATCTCGCTTCCATCGAAAAAGATGGAACAACGATTCTTTGGAATGCAAAAAGTGGCGAAGAGATTCGCCGCTTTCCAGGCAGCACGAAGCCAGGTGATGCCTTTGGTACCCAACGTTTAGCTTTTAGTAAGGATGGAACGCGACTTGCTATCGCGGATAGCAACTTCATCAAGATCTGGGATGTTACTTCTGGAGATCTCATCTCGACCTTGACTGGTCATGAACATGATGTTTGGGCAGTCGCCTTTAGCCCTGACGGTAGACGTCTCGCCAGCGGCGGATTTAACGATGGTAGAGTACGAATCTGGGATATATCTACTGGTGAAGCGTTAATCTTGGAAGGGCATACAGCAGCAATCGAAGGCTTAGCCTTCCACCCCAATGGGGAATGGCTCGCAACTGCCAGCGATGACTTTACGATGAAGATTTGGGATACCGCAACCGGCGAACTTCTGCGCGACGTAGCAGATTTTCAAGATATAGTGGCTAGCGTTGCCTTTAGTCCGGATGGGACGCGCCTTGCTGCGGCGAGTGCAGGCGTGGAGATAAGGGTATGGGATGCAATAACCGTAGAAGGGGATGAAATCTTTAGGATTGAAGAAAATGTAGGTTTGGTCACATTCAGCCCGGACGGAACGCAAATCGCCGCGGCGAGTGGAAGCAATGTCAAAATTTGGGATGCGAACACCGCAGAAGAATCACGGATGCTGATCGGTCACACGGGTTGGGTTCTGGATGTCGTGTTCAGCCCGGATGGACGGCAGCTGGCTACTACTAGCTTTGATGGAACAGCGAAAGTTTGGAGCATCACGCCTGGGCAAGAAACTGTTGCAGTCTCAGGTCAGGGAATCGGGTTTGCACATGTGGCGTTCAGCCCGGACGGCACAGAATTTGCAACAGATGGGGTGGATGGTTCGGCAACCATCTGGGATGCAAATACTGGCGCTTCTAAACAAACATATCTGGAACATACAGGAAGAGTTTTTGCAATTGCGTTCAGTGCAAAAGGTAAACTCTTTGCCACAGCTGGTGTAGATGGAACTATAAATATCTGGGATACGAGCACCGGACAAAAATTGCACGTTCTTATGGCACACCAGGAGGGAGTACGTGATGTAAACTTCAGCTTGGATGCGACCATGATCGCGACGGGCGGCTTTGATGGAACAGCCAAAATCTGGGACACAGAGACAGGAAACAAAATACATGAATTCCCTATCAAAGATAGTTTTATTTTAGGCGTGGCTTTCAGTCCTGATGGTTCAAGGTTAGCCACCTCAAGTACGGACGCAAATGGGAGAATTTGGGACACAAAGACTGGTAAATTGCTATTTACACTGGCTGGTCACAGCGACCCTCTTCCCGATATTGCCTACAGCCCGGATGGTACAAAGGTAGCAACGCAAGCCAGGATGGGACTGCTATCATCTGGGACACGAGCACCGGGTCGAAATTATTTACCCTAACTGGTCATGGATCTGAGCTTCAGTCCGTGGCTTTTAGCCCCGATGGTAAAACCATTGCAACCGGCAGCGGGGATAATACGGCGAAATTGTGGGAAACCGAAACGGGTAAGGAAATATTGACCCTGCCAGGAAGTCTGGGAGGAGTGTATGGAGTGGATTTCAGCCCTTTAGATGGAGCACAACTTGCCGTTGCAAGTGTAGATGGCGTGGTGCGAATATTCCTTTTAGACGTTGACAAGCTGCTGGCATTGGCCGAGACTCGTGTAACCCGCTCGCTAACAACAGCAGAGTGTCAAAAATATCTGCATGTAGAGCAATGTCCTTCTGAGCCTTGAGTGATATATAGCAGTTTTTGGACACTCTTCTGATTTCGAATACAGGACGTTACGACATGGAAGAGTTCGAGCAGGCGTTTTTTATTTCGTATGCACAGGGTGGGGAAAATGAAGAAATCGTAATTCAAATTGACCAGACTTTGCAACAGCATGGGCTGAGGATTATCCGCGATTATCCGCGATAAACGGAATCTGGGATACAAAGGCTCAATCCGCGCCTTCATGGAGCGGATCGGTCAGGGAAATTGCGTCGTCATCATCAGTGACAAATATTTGCGATCGCCGAACTGCATGTTCGAACTAGTGGAGATTGCAGAGGGAAAGCGATTCCATGCTCACCTCGGGCAATATGCCGGGCAGGGCAGGCGAGCAGTGTCTTCCCTGATGCGGGGCTGCAGATCATCTTGAAGAAATCGTTGCCGTCGTCGCCCATGCGTGCATCCCAGACCTCGGCGTTGACTTCCCAGGCATCACAGGTAAATTAGTGAGGAGTATCCGTCATAAATGTGTGCCTGACTCAGGCTCTCATTATTTCGCTGGAGTATCCAACCACGGTACTACATCGGTTAAGAAAATGCTTATTTTCCCCCTTAAACCGTCTCTCCTTACAAATTTGAAAGTCGTTTTTGCGGGTTCAAACTGGGAATATCCTGCGGTTCATTTTATAAATAACGGAATTGGAAAGGAATAAACAAACTGAAACGCAAATCACTTATCACGGCTCTCGTAGCCATACTGATCCTTCTCTCCACCGTCGTCCCCACAAGAAATGCGGCGGCTCAGAATCCCATCAGAGTCTTTCCGGGCGCAATGGGATTCGGTACCTTCACGCCTGCAGGAAGAGGCGGTGCAGTTCTCTATGTCACGAACCTCAA
>JAICRQ010000583.1 GCA_025966435.1 Anaerolineales bacterium
AACCTCAAGCAGGCAATTGCTGCCCTGCCTCCGCAAATGGAGGTCAAGGCAAAGTCCGGGGTCTATGAGACGCCGCCCTGGGGATTCGAAGATCAGCCCAAGTTCCTCAATCAGGCCATCAAGGCAAACACGTATCTGGACCCGGAGCCGCTTCTCAAACATCTCAAGCGGCTGGAGGTGGCGCTGGGCAGGAAGGAATCCTTCCCCAACGGTCCGCGCTTAATCGATATCGATATCCTTTTCTATGATGACCTGGTCGTGAACAAACCATCGCTTGTGATCCCTCACCCGCGTCTGCAGGAGCGCGGGTTTGTGCTCCTGCCGTTGATGGAGATCGCTCCCAGCCTCGTGCATCCCGTCAAACAAAAAAGCGTTCGTGAGATGGCAGAGCTGAGTAATTCAGAGGGGATCGAAAAGTTTGCTTCATAGAAGGTGAACGATTGCATACGATATAATCTCACTGGAGGAATTGCCATGAATCAAGTCAAACCGCTCAACTGGGCTCCCAAGCCTGGTGTTGGCTTTACCGTCGTCCGCCGCGAGGATGGCGGCATGACGTTAACATTTACAGATCTATCGGATGCAACCCTCGACGAATGGCGTGATTTTGCAATGGAGCATTTACTGGGTGTCGACCGTCGCACTCGTAATTTGTATGATCTGCGCGCTGTAAAAGAAATTCCTGAGAAGGCAATCCGTATGGCAGTCGAGGCGAACAGCGATCCCTCCGCCCGCAACATTCGCGTGGCGGTCGTCATTGCCGACGAAACAATCACCGAGGCAATCCGCGATGTCGCCGCCCTCGCCCTCCCCGCGGCGGCTTCTGCGATGAAGATCTTCACCGATCTCGCCGAAGCCGAAGCCTGGCTGGCGCGCCCGCTGGATCAGATACCATAACTCACCTTGCCCTGAGTGCTACGCCATCCAAGGTCGCGCAGTAGCTAAGTACACAGATAAACACGTAGACATGTGTAGATGAACTCTGACTCTCTGCAGGTTGGAAACCGCACGTTCACATGGGGAAGTAGAACGTATGTGATGGGCATCCTCAATATCACGCCCGATTCATTTTCAGGGGACGGAATCCTTTCACAGGGTGACGCGGTCCGGGCGGCGGTGGAACAGGCGAGAGATTTTCTTGCCGGTGGCGCAGACGTCCTCGACGTGGGTGGCGAATCAACCCGCCCGGGCTCGCAGCCTGTGAACGCGGACGAAGAGGCGGAACGTGTCCTCCCTGTCATCGAAGCAATTGCGAATGAATTCCCTGATGCAGTCATCTCCATTGATACATACAAAGCCAGAGTTGCGGAAGCAGCATTCCGAGCGGGTGCACACATCCTCAACGATGTCTGGGGGTTACGGGCGGACCCGGAGCTTGCCTCGGTTGCCGCAGCGTCCCGCGTCCCTGTAATCCTGATGCACAACCGCAGCAACCCTGCCAGCGTGGAAGTACGCGCGCAGTTAGGCAACGCCTATATTGGTTCTACGTATAAGAACTTGATGGAAGATGTCAAGCGCGAGCTTCTCGTCAGCGTGGAACTGGCAGTCAAAGCGGGGATTGAGGAATCGCGCATCGTCCTCGACCCGGGTATTGGCTTCGGTAAGACGCGCGAGCATAACCTCGAGCTCATCAACCGGCTGGACGAGATTCGCGCCCTCGGCTTTCCAGTCTTGTTAGGTTCATCCCGAAAATCATTTATCGGCTTTACACTTGACCTGCCCGCCGACCAGCGCGTGGAAGGAACCGCCGCGACGGTCGCCGTGGGCATCACACGCGGCGCAGATATCATCCGTGTGCACGATGTCAAAGAAATGGCGCGCGTCGCAAAAATGACGGATGCGATTGTAAGATAGTCTGTCATTGCGAGCCCTCACGTAGTGAGGCGTGGCAATCTCCTCGCAATGACATCTGAGGAATTATGTTTGGCGATTACGGCAAAGAACTACTACGAAGTGGAATCATCGATGCAAAAGCCGGCTACAGAGAAAGCGCACGCCGTTACCTGGATCGCGCCGTGTACATCAGCAACGATCACGATGTGCTGGCGGAAGCCTGGTTTTGGATGAGCGAAGTGCTGGACGACGAGGCATCCGAGAAACGCAAGGCGCTGGAAAACTGTCTGGCGCATGATTTGCGTCACGCACGAGCCCGGCGCTCTCTCGCCATTCTCGACGGAAAGCTCAAAGCGGATGAGGTCATCAACCCGGACAAGCTTCCGCTCGCGCCCGAAGGCTTGCACCTCGCGAACGCCGAACGATTTATGTGTCCTAAGTGCGGCGGGCGGATGAGCTTTGCGCCGGATGGGCAGTCGCTCCGCTGCGAGTATTGCTCGCGCAATCAGCGGTTTAGCCTGGCACAGCCCGGCAGCGCTCATGAGA
>JAICRQ010000259.1 GCA_025966435.1 Anaerolineales bacterium
CTGGAAAAGAACAGGAACAATTGTGAGATGCCCATCAGGAGCAATGTGGGGGGCAGTCTCTCCAACAGAATGAGACGGACCTGTTTCGATCCGCTGTCGCTGGTCATATTGATGGCGCGGCCCAATTGCAGAGTGAGCGCATTGGTCAGAAACCGGGCATTCCGCACTGCAATCGGCACATTCAATCCCAGGCGCTCCTCTTCTGCAGCAATCCGATCTTGAATCAATTTCGCCCGAACAGACGGGTCCATTTGCTGGGCGGAGGGGCTATTGATAAGAGCCTGCGTCACACGGTCTCGTATCTCGTTTTTCATGATCGTGTCTACAAAGCCGCCCATGTTCGCGATCACAATCGTCAGATAGACCCCGATCACGACTGTGACGAACAGCGTTAATACCCGCACCGTAACGTACCGCGATACACGCACAAGGGTGCCCTGATGCCTTGATTTCTTCACAACCGCATTTTCTACCGGTGGATTGGTAACTACTGCCATAACTTCCTCGCTTTCCTCGAAAGCAGGTCACGTTTCCGCTTTGCAGTGGACGTCGTCAACGTGATGCGCGAAACTGGTGGCGCACTCTACGATCGCTTTAAAAAGGTAGGGCAAGGGTAAGGGTGCTAACACCCTTACCCCTGCTTATTTCAACTGGGTCCGATGAACTTACGGTACAGCCACAAAATCGAACGAGGTGAAAGACGGTAAAGCCACCGGGATGGGAGCCACCGCGACCTCAAGTCTTGCTGAGCCGGTCGGCAGTTCGGCGGTGACATCCGCCGGCAGCGTCACCTGGTATTGCCCATCTGCCACGGGAGTGGCATCACCCACCGTTACGACGTTGCCCGTTGCATCGTACAGGATATATTTCACCCGGGCGATGTCGGTCTGCGGATAGGGCTGGTCTTTGAAATTCACGAGCGCATCGAAGACCACTTCTTCCCCAACCTTCACCTGTCCCGGACCATCGAGGATGGTGGTCGCGATTCTGGGTTCGCTGAAGCGTGCCCAGCGATCCGCAAGATCCACGAACTCGGTGTTGTTCTTCAAGACAGCCGACTTCTCGGTGGTAAAGACCTGATCCAGATAGTACGGACCCGTCCCTACCCAGAAATGACCGTGATCCTCATACCATTGCTGGAAGTTGGCGTAGCGCTGGTCTGCCTCTTCCTTGGTAATATACTGACCCATGGTCGGCTCATAGGGGATGTAAGATTCGCTGGCAGCCTGATCCAGATATTTGGCGAGGATCTCAAGGCTGGGTCCGCCCACCCAGCTGGTGTTTTCAATCTCAAGGTTATCTGCCTTGTCCTGAGAATAAGCAAGCTCGCCATTGGCTTCCGCCAGATTGGAAACGGCGAAGATCTGCCAACTGTTCTCACCGGAGAGGCCGTACGGTGAATCGGGCCACAACGGCAGGATGTTCAATTCGGCATCCGAGTTATAGGAGTCGGTGTAGTATTCGATGGTGAGAGGATCTGTGGATGCGATGCGGATACCCTTGAGGGATTGGAGCCCTGCGTCAATGCTCAAAGCGAGCGATTCGTCGTAGATGGCGCTTTCCGGTTTGGCAGAGTCAAGGCTCTGGATGATGGCCATCACAAAGTCCGCCACGGAAATCGGGCTGCCATCATGCCACTTGACGGTCTCGAACAGGTCAGCCGGGTAGGTCACGCGGCTCATAATGTTGGCTGTGGCGCCCTCAGGGAATCTCTCACCAGCGGTAATGAATGTCTGCTCAGTCGCGTTCCAATCAGCCCACGCATCTTCAGGGACATCGATCTGGGGTACCGCGGTCACAGTCAGCCAATCCAGGTTTTGCGTGATTGGCAGACCTTCCTTATAGGTCAGCTCGGCAGTTTCAATGCGCTGCGGGTATGCCAGACCCGTATAGGGATCCGCCATCAAGCCACCGCCGCCGATGAAGTTAGACGTGCCCTGAGTCGTCATACGCATCACGTGCGCATCCCAGACCCAGTTACTTCCAGCGACGGTGTTCCACGGCTGGGTGAACAGGTCGTTCGTACCGATTCGCATTGTCCCACCTTCCTGATCCGTAAAGCGCAGGTTGTAGGGACCTGCGTTCGTGGATTCTGGGCCGGTGGCGAGATCATACGTCACCTGGACGTTTTCGGCATACGGCGCGTAATTCTGCTGGTCAATCGTCCAAACAAAGAGGGAATCTTCCAACGATAGTTCGAGAGCGCGCCTCATCATCTCATCGCGTTCTTCTTTCGTGGCGAAATTACCGTTCGCCAGGTCATCGCCGAGCTCCTGGAGTTCGGGGTCTGAAACGTTGGAAATGAACGGTTCACTGGCTTGCACGCTGGTATTCAAGTAGCTTTGCTGAATATTATTGCGTTCGTCGCGCAGGGAGCTTAAGCCGGAGGGAATATAACCGGCAGTATAGAGGTGCCACTGTCCGTCAGATGCAGTGGTGCCTTGCCAAATGTTAAAAGCTTCCGACGAAGTGTGATATCTTCGGTCCATGGTAAAGCCAACAGTTTCCAACTGGTTGGCTACATAATCACCCATGGGCAGGCGAGTGCCATCGCCATCGTTGCGGATGATGAAAATGAGTGTAATGGGTTCCCCATTGAACGTCCATTTATCATCCACGAGTTCGGCACCCATGCCTGGCATTTCGGCATCGATCACTTCCTTTGCCCGATCCGGGTTGTAGGTATATTTGGCTTCCAGGGCGCGCGCGGTTTCGATCAGATTGGTATATTCAACCAGCTGGGTAGTGATGGGGAGCAAACGCGGCATGGAGCCACCAGCATAGATTTCCTGGTTGATGTAGTTGCGGTCGATCAGCCAGTTCAATGCCTCGCGGATCTTGCGATTCGAGAACGGGTTCAATTGGGTGGTATCCGTGAACACAGCCGGGTTCAGGCTGATGCCGTAATAACCGCCCAGAGACTGGGTGGCGGGCAAGCCTGCCTCCTGAATGGCGGGCAATACATCTGAAGCAAGGTTGAAGGAGTAAAAATCAATCGTCCCCGCTTGAATCTGTGAAATAGCGGAATCATCGTCCACAACAGAAACAACAATCTCATCCAGCCAGCCGCCGCGGCGTGTTGTGGGCTCAGCGGTTGGCTCTGCTGTAGGTTCTGCCGTTGGTTCTTGGGTGGCAGGAGCATCGGTCGCCACGGGAGCTTCTGTCTCCCCCGGAGCTTCCGTGGTCGCCGCGACTTGTGGGGCACAGGCGGCCAGCACCATGCTGATCATCACCAAAAAGCTGAGAACATAATACATGTTTTTCATTTTCATGCTCTTCTCTCCTTGAAAATTGAAATATTCTTGTAGGGTATGCTCAATGAAAAAGATCTGGGAACGTACAACCACCTCCTTTAGGGTTACACGGAGGGAGGCGGAAACCAGGCTGCGTATTCCCGGTGCCCGCCTCTCCGTCCAACGAATTGCTTTCTTGTGAGGAGAATTGTGAAAGCAAAGCAGATTACGCAGTACTGCCGCAGGCAGTGGACTTGCTAATCTGACCCCATCATACGTTCGCATAATAAATCAAGCATCCGCCTGTAAAGGTATTTCAACCCCTTCGATGCGATGGACTATAGTCCCCCTTCCAGGATTGGTTGAGCACTCATCCAACGTAATGAACGATGGATAAAAACCCCTCCTTAGAGGGGTGTTAAACGCAAATGAAATGAAGGGTTTATGTACTATACTGTGGAGGGAAACTAGAAGATGAAGCGCCTGCGATCCTTTTTTCTTGGCATCACGCTTACGTTCGTACTCGCCTCTTGTGGCGGCAGCCCCTCGCCGGAACCTGTCGAATCGACGCCGGCTCCGGCTGCCGCCGCGCCTACAGACCGTGCTCCGGCGGTAGACCGTGTGCCTGGGGCTTCCCTTCCCGAGATCTGCAACTGTGTGCTGCGCTTTGACCGCATCAACATCGAACAAGGGCTGTCTCAAAGTTCTGTAAAAGTCATCTTTCAGGATCGCCGCGGATTCCTGTGGTTCGGTACCGAGGATGGGTTAAACCGCTTCGACGGATACAGTTTCAAGATTTACAAGCCTGACCCCGATGTTATCAACAGCCTGAGTGATCGCTGGATTACCTCGATCGTGGAGGACCAGGAAGGCTTTCTATGGATTGCGACGCGGCGGGGCTTGAATCGTTTTGACCCGCGCGCCGAAGAATTCGTCCGTTTCCTTCATGATGAAGTCAACCCTGCCAGTTTGATCGATAACCATATCAATGTGCTTCATATCGATAAACATGATAATCTCTGGATCGGCACAACCAGCGGACTAGATCTCTTCGACCGGGCGAACGGCTCCTTTAAGCATTATGTCTACAGCCCTTCGCAGCAGGAAGGCATCAGCGGAAAAGTCATTACGGCGTTATATGAGGACAGCCGCGGCCGGTTCTGGGTGGGGACTGAAAAAGGCGGCTTGAACCGCTTCAACCCATCGAACAGCACGTTCATACCGTATCAGAACATCCCCGATGATCCCACTACGATCAGCAGTAACCATGTCACATCGATTATCGAAGATAGGAAGTCTGTGCTCTGGGTAGGCACATCGGATGGGTTGAATAAATTCCATCCCGACTCAGGTGCCTTTGAGCGAGTTGTGCATGACGAGAAAAATGACCAGAGCATTGCCAGTAATTCGATCCGTGACCTGCACGTGGATATCACGGGGAATCTGTGGATTGCAACCGCAAACGGGCTGGACCGCCTCAGCGCGGCGGGGAAACGGTTTATCCATTACCGGAATGACCCCACGTTCTCCAAAAGCCTGAGTGAGGATGATGTGTTATCCATCTACGAGGACCGAGGCGGCATCCTGTGGGTGGGAACGTGGGGTGGCGGCGTCAACAAATATGACCGCAGTCGGGATTATTTTGCCTACTACCGGAACGATCCTCAGAACACGAATTCACTGAGCGATAACTCGATTATTTCCATTTATTCTGACCTGGATGGGTATGTGTGGGTTGGGACCGCCGGCGAGGGGCTCAACCGGCTGACGCGCTCGACAGGACAGGTCGTCCATTACCGCAACAACCCGAACCGGCCCGACAGCATTCTTTCAGACGTCATTTACTCCATGCATGAGGACCAGGATCGCATGCTCTGGATTGGTACATGGAACGGGCTCGAACGGTTTGACAGGATCTCGTTCTCCTTTAAACACTATCAGCGTGACCCCGAAAACCCTGCCAGCCTCAGCGCAAACCGCGTCTACGAGGTCTTTGTGGACAGCCAGAATAATGTCTGGGTGGGCACAGCCGCCGGGGTCGACCTCTTTGACCGGAACACAGAGACATTCACGCATTACGAGCCCAAACCGGGAAACCCAAACAGCCTGAGCGGACCCGCTGTGAATTCTATTTTTGAAGACCGCGATGGCAACCTGTGGATTGGCACCTGGGAAAGCGGGTTGAACAAGTTCAACCCGAAAACAGAAGAGTTCACACGTTATCGCTACAACGCCCGCGACAAGAAAGCCATCAGCAGCGATGTGATCCTCTCCATCTATCAAGATGCC
>JAICRQ010000623.1 GCA_025966435.1 Anaerolineales bacterium
TATGCCTGCCTGCTGATCATCTGATGCAGGCTGGCATTGGATATTGCCACTGCAGCCTGATCGGAAAGCAAAGTGAGTAAACGTAGTTCGGACGAGGAAAATCCCCCAAGAATGGAGCGGGAAAGATTCATCACCCCTAGTACTGTGTCGCCAACCTTAAGTGGAATGCTGATGATTGAGCCTATCCAGTCTTTTGGCGCGGTTGTAAATAAAGTATGTGTACGAATATTTTCGACAATGATGGTTTCTCCCTTTCGAGCAACCGTATACGTCAGACCATTGGAGCGTGGTTTGGAGAATGGTTTGTTGCGCACCCCGTCTACATCCAACGACGCGCCAAAGGAGAGCCTGTAGTTTTTATACAGAAAGATATTTACATCACGGGTATTCTCTATCAGGCGCACGGCTTCTGAGACCACAGCATCCAGGACATCCGGCAGGTCCAGGCTGGAAGTCAGGTTAATGCTTAGCTTCTTGAGTGCATCCAGTTCATCGGTCTGTTGTTTGAGCATGGCAAGCAATGCTCTGTTGTTGATCAACTCACGAGCAATGCCTTGTGTATTCGAAATGTCTTCGGCGGTATATCTTTCCAATGCAGCGGTTAAAATATCGAGCAATTTGAGGAGGGTTTCCCTGTCGCTCACGGGACCGCCCTGTTTTTCCAGAAAGCCACGGGCTTCTGCCAAAATTTTTAATCTGTTGTCACCCATTCTTTTTGTTTCTCAGCAAACCAGACTTACATAAAATAAAACCTGAGAGAGTCCTTTCTAACAAGCCTAAATTAAGTAGCGCCATTATACCGACTCGCTTGAGGATAGTGTATTACATACGCGTTACAACACCTCCCTGGCTGGTTGGCTTGACATTATAAAACAAGCTTCCAGCGCTCGGTAAAATGGCTGATGGGTATGTTAGAATTTATTTGACCCACCTGGAGGACACTTTGTCAAATTCACCTAGGCCTGTCACCGCTACACCACTAAACCCACGCCGACGCGGGATCATCATCGGCGCGTCAGACGGACTCGGCGCCGAGCTGGCACGTCTCCTCGCGCGCGAAGGCTACACGCTTGCCTTGCTCGCCCGCAGAAAAGAATTATTGAGCGTATTAAGTGAAGAAATCAATCGTGCATCCAACGAGCAACGCGCGTTTGCCTACGCCCATGATGTGACAGAATACGACAAGGTTCCAGATCTTCTCCGCAGGATCGTTGCCGACCTCGGTGGGCTGGACCTGGTTGTGTTCTCAGCAGGTGTAAACTATCCGCCCGGAGGAATTGAAAAATATAATTTTGAAAATGACCGCAAGATGATCGAAGTCAATCTGATCGGAGCGATGGCATGGCTGCATCCAGTGGCCGAAATGTTCCAGTCTGCGAAAGCAGGTCAGATCGTTGGGGTCGGATCGGTGGCCGGCGATCGCGGACGGGTGGGAAACCCTGGTAATAACGCGTCCAAAGCCGGGTTGGCAACGTACCTTGAAGCCTTACGAAACCGGCTTACACGTCATGGTGTGAACGTGTTGACAGTCAAGCCTGGATTCATGAAGACGGAAATGCTCAAAGCTGCGCAAGGTCCCACTCCGTTTGCAATCCCTCCTGAAAAAGCTGCTGAAGATATTTTGAAAGCCA
>JAICRQ010000264.1 GCA_025966435.1 Anaerolineales bacterium
CTCTGGGGTCGCGCAAAGCAGTTTAACAGACTTCTTGAGTTTGTAGAGCTGGCGGAGGATAAAAATAAGCTGGCATCGGCGCTCTCAGGCGGCATGAAGAGACGCCTCAGTTTGGCAGCCACTCTGGTACACAACCCCGAACTTCTGTTTCTGGATGAGCCTACAGCAGGCATCGACCCACTCCTGCGGCGAAAATTCTGGGATTATTTCAAGGAACTGCAAAACGAAGGTCATACATTATTTGTCACCACTCAATACGTAGGAGAAGCCGCCTATTGTGACCTGGTGGGCGTGATGTATGATGGTAAGCTTTTGATGGTGGAAACGCCGGAGAACCTGAGAAAGAAAGCCTTCGGCGGGGAGATCGTCAGCATCAAAACGAAGGAATGGATCCGCTTTGAAAGCCGGAAAAAATTGGAAAGCCTGCCCTTTGTACACGGCAAGATCAAAATGGTCTCCGATCAGGAGATTGATCTGATTGTTGATGAAGCCAGCACGGCAATTCCAGCCCTCATAGAAGCATGTAAGGTGGAGCGAATCGATATAGAGACAATCGAAGAAATCTCTCCTCCCTTCGATGACGTGTTTGTGAAGCTGATCGAAAAGGAAGCGGACAATGAGAAGATTCGCTAAGTTCCTGATTCGAATCTCCTCCTTCGTCAGCAAAGAGCTCATAGAGATTCTGCGTCAGCCGCGCCTGATCCTGACCCTGGTCTTCGGGCCGTTTTTGATCATGTTTCTGTTTGGCTTAGGGTACCCGGAGCAAAACCGCACCCTGCGAACGACCTTTGTTGCCGAAGATCCCGGTGTTTTCGAGGGGAATATGGAATTGTTTACAGGCTCGGCGAGCCCTGCCATCGCGGACCAGGATGTAGAAAGTGATAAAGAACTGGCACTCGCAAAACTGGCGCTCAATCAGACGGACCTTGTGATTGTCATACCGCCGAACCCGCTGGAAACCATCGAAAGCAACCAGCAAGCCGTCTTTACGGTCTATCATAACGAAGTAGATCCCTTTCAGATCGCCTATATTAATTCTGTCGCCAGAATCTATGTGGATGATGTCAACCGCCGGCTTCTGCAGGAGGTCACAGAACAGGGACAGGAAGATGCAGGTGACCTGCAAACAAACCTGGAGGGTGCAATTGCCAAGACACAGGCGCTCAAGCAAGCCATCCCCCCCGGCGATACCAGCACGGCAGCGCAGGTGACGGACCTTGAAAACGACCTCACCACGGCACATGAACAACTCGCCACGTTTCGCTCGTTGGGCGCTTCGGTATTAGTCAACCCCTTTAATGCAGATACAACCCCCTTATCCGATATTATATTTACGCCAACCGAGTTCTTTGCCCCCGCGGTAATTGTCCTGCTTCTACAGCATCTTTCGATCACATTTGCTTCTTTATCGATTGTCCGTGAACGCCGCTCAGGAATCATTGAGTTGTTCCGGGTAGCGCCGATCAGTGCGTTCGAAACCTTGATCGGAAAATTTCTCAGTTATCTACTGTTTGAAACCCTGCTGGCAGGGGTGATCACCTTCCTGGCAGTCTGGCTATTGAAAGTTCCCATGTTCGGGAATTGGACGAGCTATGCCCTTGCCGTAACCGTCGTACTGTTTACATCGCTGGGTGTTGGGTTCCTGATTTCCTTGATTTCACAGACAGATACACAGGCTGTCCAATACTCCATGCTGCTGCTCCTGGCAAGCATCTTCTTTAGCGGATTCTTCCTCGACCTGCGTTTGATGTGGGAACCGATGAAAGTCCTTGCCTGGTCCTTGCCGGCGACCTATGGCATTCGGATGCTGCAGGACATCATGCTACGCGGAGCTTCTGCACCTGCCACACTTCTCTATGGACTGGCGCTGATTGGCGTCGCTCTTTTCTTCTTAGACTGGTTCATTCTGAGGCGGCGAATGGAAGGTTAGGTTAGTACTCTTCCTGCAGATAATCGGTTGTCCGGCGCACGAGGCGCTGGAGCCGCTCCACCAATCGCATACTCTCCCGCCTGCGGGAACGCTGAACACGCCTTCTTAACTCCTGGAGGCGTGTTCGTATGTCCGCCACTTCTTCTGAAACTTCCCTGGCAGTAAGCTCAGGCAAAGGATACAGATGTTGAAACAGGATTTGCACAGCCACAGCCAGAGGTGGCGCCAGCACGACGCCGATAAACCCGATGGTTTCTGCCAGCGCAACCACAAACAAAACGATCAATAATGAGCTGTATTTATAACGGGGGAAAAAGCGCGGCTCAATCACGAACGTCAGAGCCAGCATGATACCTATTGTGTATAAAGTCGCCACAATCCCAACCGTGGAGGAGATCCCGGTCCCGATGAGCAGTGCCGGCAGCACGGCGATCAAGGAGCCAAACCAGGGGATAAGCCGGACAATGGCTCCCCACAATGCCAGAAGGATGGGATAACGTATCCCCAGCACAGAATAGCCCAGCCAGAGCAGCAATCCCGCCAGTACGCTCTGGACTAATTCGCTTCTTAGATATTCACCCACTCCCGTTTCCATGGATCGCCAAACGTGAAGCGCTCTCGGATGATGTTCCTCCGGCAGCAGGGAAAGAGCGAGGCGCTCGAAACGAAATTGATCCGCGCTCCAGTACAGACTCAGAATCAGGATCAGGGCGATTTGTCCAAGAATAGTGAAAAAGTTTTGAGCGATCCCAAACAATCCTGTGAGGGCAGGAAGCCCTTGCTCGCTTGTCAGCACCCGGTACAGGTCCGTGGAAGGAGGCAATTGCTCTGCCAGCGCCTGCTGAAAGGCAGTGCCTTCCTCGGGCCAATCTGTTTTGGCGCGATCATAATTTGCAATAAAATCGTCGGTTGCCAGCTGCACTTCATCAAGCAGAGGTGTACCGACCATCCAGAACGAGCTCAGGATGGCTGCAGTCAACAAAAAATAAACGACGCTGAGAGCAATCCGCTTTGGCACACGTCTGCCGGTAAGAGTATTGATTAACGGTCTAAGTGCGGCTGCTACGGCTAGCGATAAAAGAAATAATATGATGGCAGAGATGAACTGCCATATCAGGAGCAGAACCATCAGGGTAGCCAGGACCACAACGGTATACCGGATGAGCCTGATCATGCCGCTTCGCCTCCCTCTTTGACCTGTCTCAAGAACTGGTTAAGCTCCTCCGTAATGGCATAGATCTCCAGACGATCTGCCTCGGGTAGATTTTGAAAAGAGGGACTCTGATTGGATGTTTCATAAAGTCTCTGCATTAATTCCTGGCTTTCCTTTATCAACGACTGGATCTGCAACTCTCTTTCCTGAGCCTTCCTGGCGTTTTCAGCCGCTGTCAGCACAACCCGGCTCACGATCAGCTGAATAATCGCTGCCAGCGGCAGAGCCAGGAGCGCACCTATAAACCCAAATACAGAACCAAAGGCGATCAGCGATAAGAGGGTAATGATCGGGTTTACTCCCACAGAGTGCTTCATAATACGCGGCACCAGGACCGCATTCTCAAGTAGTTGGATGATCGTCGTCGCCACAACCACCCAGATCGCTTTGCTTGGGTCGATGGATAGGGCCACCAAAAAGGCAGGAATAGCTCCCAGAGCAGGCCCAAAGATGGGAACCATTTCCATCAAGCCCGCAAAAATAGCAAGGACCAGAGTATAGGGAAGGCCAATCAATAAATACGCGATAAAGGCTGTCACGCCGACAGCTACACAGAGAAGCCCCTGCCCCCGAATGTACCCGCCCAGTTTCAATTCTGCCAGCTGCAGAAACTCCCTGATATTCTTTTTCCGTTGCGGTGGGGCAATTCGCAGGAGGGATCGAAGGATAAAATTACCTTCCTGTGTCCAGTAATATGCAAGCAGAAATACGACAAGCGTGCCCAATAATCCCCTTAAGAAAAGGTTTGTATAAATAAGCGTTTGGCCCACCTGACCCACCATCTCTTCAGTATCCGGGGCTCTGTTGATCAGCAAAGATAGTTGAGTGGGAAGACGAAAGCCTATATTTTGTAATAAGCGATTACCAGAATCGACCAGTGCACCTCTGAAACTTGTATAATATTCCGGAATCGTCCTGGCAATCTGGGTGACTTGGTCGGCAAGCAAAGGAAGGATCATTGCCAGGAACCCAACCACAATGCCCGCCAACACAATATAGAGAATAATAACGCCTGTTGCCCGGGGGATTCCCCGGCGATGCAGCCAATCCACGGCGGGGCGAATCGCGGTCCCTACTACAATTGCAACAAAAAAGAGAAACAGCACATCCCGCAATCGATATAGCAGCCAGAACGTTAAAAAGACGCAGACCACAAATATAGTTGCGAGCACAACCTGACTTGTGGTCCACGTTACCACTCTTTCAGATGAAGGCGGTTTCATGGTTCCTGTCGAATCACACTTCCTGTTTGGTCTACACGGTATTTGTATTCCTGATTATCGATGCTGAACGTCAACAACCAGCCTGGTGTGATCGCCTCGACACACGCCTCATCCCCTTCTGGCAGACCAAGGCAGCCATCGGGCCACTCCATCTGTTCAACATTTGTGATTTCGATACTTTCCGGCGGCACCGCCAGGGTTTCGCTGATAAAGTTCTGGACGTTCAAGGCGACGTCTGGAGGTAGAACATTCTCAAGGGCAGGATCCACTTGCGTAGCAACCGCTTCTACCTGATTGCTGCCACAGGCACTCAGGAGAATGCCTGCGAGCAGCAACGTCAAAATCCAATGTTTGTAAGTCATTCCTAGAACCAATTAAACAGCAATCCAAGAATGACCAGAAGCAGGAGGAACCCAACGATCCCACTGCCACCATATCCCCAGCTGCGGCTATAGGGCCAGACAGGCAAAGCGCCCAACAACAACAGAACCAAAATGATAAGTAAAATGGTACTCATATGCTTTCTCCTTTTATATATAAGTATATGTTTTCAGCTTGCCAGAGGGGAAGTTCCCCTCTGGCAATTGCTTTACTCAACCACTACTTGTGAGGGTGATCGTGCTCCCAGCTATCCAGGAAATCATCGATCTCCCGCTCGGCTTCAACTTCCGTGTAACCGTAGCGTTCCTGAAGGACGCCCGCCAGCTTGTCGCGTTTGCCGGCAATCTGTTCCAGTTCATCGTCGGTCAGGTCACCCCATTTTTCACGGATCGAGCCCTTCAATTGCATCCATTTGCCTTCTAAGATATTCTGGTTCATTTTTTTCTCCTTTTCGAAATATGGATATGGATTTGCCCTTATCTCAAATATGAGGGCACTTTCTAACGTGTATCTCGATGATAGGTGGTGACGTTGCTGGTTGGTGCCCGGTAAAACAGCACCCAGATCAAACGTACGATCGCCCAGCCAATGAGAGGATAAACAATCATCGCAATGAGTGTGGTGATCTCCAGCACGGAACTTCCGAACGCCGGGTTAGCGACGATGTTTCGGAACGGCCAGAGGAATAACTCA
>JAICRQ010000447.1 GCA_025966435.1 Anaerolineales bacterium
AAACGTCTTTGGATGAGACGCAGCTGGCTTTGATTCGCCTAGTTCAGGATGAAGCAACCCAGCAAGATTTGCCTCTATATATCGTTGGCGGTGCGGTGCGGGACCTCATCCTGGGTCGCTCTGTAAATGACTTCGACCTCACCGTGGAAGGGGACGCGATCTCGCTGGCGCGTGCGCTCGCTCGCAAGCACGGCGGCGGCGTAACGGTGCATGCCAAATTCGGTACCGCAAAATGGTTTCTGCCCAGGAACCTGACCTCTGACACGAACCCCCACGACACACTTGATTTGATCTCCGCCCGCTCTGAAACCTATAAGCAGCCTGGCGCGCTGCCTACGGTTGCCTCTGGCACCATTGAGGATGACCTGCGCCGCCGCGACTTCACGCTCAATGCGATGGCGATCCGCCTGGATGGCGCTCACTTCGGTGAACTTCGGGATTATCTGCATGGCAGGGACGATCTGCAAAATGGCTTGATTCGTGTCCTGCACCCGCGTTCCTTCGTTGACGATCCCACGCGTATGTACCGCGTCGTCCGTTATGAGGTACGTTATGAGTTCCGCCTGGTTGAGGATACGCTGGCTTTAATCCCCGAAGCGCGCGCATTTGTAGAAAAGCTCTCCCCGCAGCGAACCCGCCATGAACTCGATCTAATACTGGATGAGCCGAATGCCGTCGCGATGCTGAAACGCCTCGATGAATTGGATTTACTGACTTGCATCCATCCTGCCCTCGGAAGTTTCGACAAATCAAAACTTGCCACCGTGAAGGCACAGGACCCGGTCTTACAAACCCGGAACTCACGCTGGCTCTTGTGGCTGATGCATCTCACCGACCAGGAAATTGAATTCATCAACGACCGCCTGCACTTTAAGTCTGACCTGCTGAAGATGCTGCATTCTGCTGCATTGCTGGAGACAAATTTGCCTGCACTCATCGGTTTGAAGCCCAGCGAAATTGTGGAGTTGCTGGAAAGTTATTCGATCAAGGCACTCGAGGTGTTTTCCATTGCATTGCAGGATGAACAGCAAAAGAGTATCTTGAACAAATATCTTTCCGAGTGGTGGGGAGTCAAGCCGAAGACGACCGGCCACGATCTTAAAAAACTAGGTATCCCACCCGGACCGAAATACAATGAGATCCTCCGCCGCCTCCGCGCCGCCTGGCTGGATGGGGAAGTGAAAACGGAAGAGCAAGAAAAAAACCTACTGAACAATTTGCTTGAATAAGGGTTAACTTTAAAAAACACAATGAACCTCCAACCCTACCTCACCTTTGCACGCCAGCTTGCCTATCGCGCCGGGCGTATCACGCTCAGCCATTACAATAAGGGAATCCAGCATAACTTCAAGCAAGACGAGTCTCCGGTCACTGCGGCGGACCAGGCGACGGAGGAATTTATCCGCGGCGAGATCGAGAGATCGTATCCCTCTCATGCCATTGTTGGCGAGGAGTATGGGGAGAAGGCAGGGAAGGGGAATCCTTTTCGTTGGTTCGTCGATCCAATTGACGGGACCAAGTCCTTTATGAAAGGCGTCCCGTTTTATTCGGTGTTGATTGCGCTGGAGATCGAGGGTGTCTCCCGTGTCGGTGTTGTTTGCTTCCCTGCGCTGGATGAAATTCTCTCTGCAGCAGATGGGCTCGGATGCTGGTGGAACGGCAAGAGGACGCACGTTTCCGAGGTAAGTGAGTTGAAGCAAGCCGTATTTTCTTATACAAGCTGGTCTGGTTTTCGCACGACGAAACGACTCAAGGTGTTCGAGCGCCTCCACAAAGAGTTCTTCTTTGGGCGGGGTTGGGGAGATGCCTACGGCTATCACATGGTAGCAACCGGGCGGGCAGAGGCCATGCTTGACACATCTATCAATGTCTGGGATGTGGCTCCTTACACGCCGATTTTTCGCGAGGCGGGCGGCTACTTCGGTTCCTGGGATGGAAAAGAGGGTCACACGCACGGCGAAGGCCTGGCATGTAATGCCGCCCTCAAACCTAAAATCCTGGAATTGATACGAAGCTCACAAAAAAGGGAAAAGTAGGACAGGTTGTCAACCTGTCCAGCATGATCTACAAAAATCTTGCCCTCAAGTTTTCGGTGGGGATCATACACACATTTCGTTTTCCAAACCACTGATAGCGATGCATGGCAATCTGCTTATAAACCCAATCCCGTATCAGCTTGGGAATGATGAGTCCTATGGATGCAAAGAATGACCAGGGAAACCGGAGCTGCTGCCCGATTTTCAGCGCAGCGGTCGAGCCGAGATAGATGTTTCCCTGTTGTATAAGCACAACCGCCTCGCTATAATCTTTGGGTAGCCCGCACCGCTCCAGTAATCTTTGCCCTGCCTCGGATTGGATCGAAGCGAACTGGAAGACTGGCTCTTTCTCTCGTTGCAACACAAAGATCACCGACCCGTTGCATAGATTGCATACGCCGTCAAAGAGGATGATCTTTTTCTGCTGGATTCCTTCATTCATAAAGAAATGCCGCTTGTATGTTCCTCGTTAAGATGAGATTGCTTCGTCGGGCTGCGCCCTCCTCGCAATGACATTAAATTTGTAATGCTTTTCTATCTCGGAAGCATAGTGTGCCCCGACCTTGTGTTTATTCTCTTCCAGCCAGTCTGCCAAACGGATCTTGCCGAGCGGCGGCTCTTTGGAGACCAGCAAACCAGCCATCAAACCATCTACCTCTTCTGGAGTCAGAATCACGTCACTGACGAAGAGACTCAGGAATTGCGCGGCGAGCAGCGCCAGGCGCGGCGGGACGGGTATGAGAGGTCGTTGAGTGCCGATTTTCTCTCCTACTAACTGCACGAGCTCTTTGAACGTGAAGATGTCAGGTCCCACGGCGTCGATGATGTAATTATCCGTGCGGTACACGCCCTCGACAGCCAATGCTGCCAAATCGTCCACATGGACGGGCTGCAGCTTATACGAGCCATCTCCGGGCAATAGGAAGAACGGGAAACGCCGGAGCAGATAAGCGATATTGTTGACTAGAATGTCCTCGTACCCTACAAGCACAGTGGGGCGCAGGATGGCGTAGCTCATCCCTGACTCAATCACAGCCTTTTCGTTCGCGGCCTTGCCCCAGAAGTAAGGCAGATGGGAATCGGCAGAGGGATTGGTAATACTGATGTGAACCATTCGTTTCACACCCGCAGCTTTGGCAGCGTTGACGAGTTTGCGCGTGTTCTCCACAGCGCGCGGCTGGGTATTTTCGCCCTTGTCAAAGCGTACCCAGTAGGTGTTCACGAGAACATCCACACCCTGCAAACTGCGCGTCATACTCGCTTCATCAAAATCTAACGGATAGACTCTGACCTTCCCCCCGAATGGATCGGGGCGGTTCGGGTGACCCGTCAGCGTGATGACCTCTTCACCGCGCTCCAACAGCCGCTTTGTAATGAATTTACCGGAATAGCTGAATGCACCGGTGACTGCAATTTTCATTTGAACTCCTATTACCTTTCTCTTGCCGCCGTCCTCTGTGGGTTATTT